>CAIVPM010000026.1 GCA_903907815.1 uncultured Chitinophagaceae bacterium
ATTGTCTAACTTTTAACCCTTGATTCGCATAACCTATTAATTAATGTAAATTAATCAGTTAAAATATTAAATGGAAATTAAATCTTTACTATATTATTAATAGTTGCAGTTATTGATTTACCATTAGCATATATTCGCCCCATAACAAGCAGAAGCAATAATTATTATGATTCAAAATGAAGGGTTAGATCAGGTTTTAATGAGGCTAACCGCTAAACAATACCAGGTGCTCAAATTACTGGATAAGTATAAGCATTACTTACTATCAGAAACCATAATAAATGGTAATACTTCCTACAGTATTTCTGATATTAATCTAAAAAACTACAATAACGAAATTGTTAATAGTTGCGAGGCAACTGAACTACAGGATTTAATACAAAAAAAGATATTAAGAGAAGCAAATATTGATACTGTTGCCAATAATACAAAGTATTACAAAATGGTTGAACTAACTGCCACTGCATTTAATACATTTAAAATTGTCACTTCGGGTATAAAATTAAACTAATACAATAATTTATCTTAATATATAGTTTAATTAGTGCAGGTGTTTTACACCTGCATTTTTATTATAGTATATTAGTAGTATTGTTTTTATATAGCTATACCTTTACAACATTAAATAATCAACTTAATAAATAATATAGCATGAACAAATTTGAAGTAAAAGCATTTGGTACTCCTGCTAAGGATGCGGACTTAAAACCAATGAATATTGAACGTAGAGAAGTTACTGCAAAAGACATTGAAATAGAGATTCTTTATTGTGGTGTTTGTCACTCCGATTTACATACTGCCCGCAATGATTGGGGCGGCACTATTTATCCTGCAGTTCCCGGACACGAGATAGTAGGAAGAGTTGTAAAAATAGGTAGCGAAGTTACCAAGCTAAAAGTAGGAGACTATGCAGGGGTAGGTTGTCTGGTAGATTCCTGTAGAGAATGTAATAGTTGTAAACAGGATCTGGAACAATATTGCCTGAATGGATTTACCGGTACGTATAATGGCAAGGAAAAATACCTAGGTACCCAAACCTTTGGAGGTTATTCCGAAAAGATAGTAGTAGACGAACATTTTGTATTGAAAGTTCCATCCAACCTTAAACTTTCGGCAGTAGCTCCACTACTTTGTGCAGGTATTACTACCTGGTCGCCATTACGCCACTGGAATGTAGGCATAAACAGTAAGGTAGCAGTAGTAGGTCTTGGAGGTCTTGGTCATATGGCCATTAAATTAGCCAAAGGATTGGGAGCACACGTAACACTGTTTTCCCGCACACCTGGAAAAATAAATGATGGGCTGGAACTGGGAGCCGATGAGGTAATTATTTCAACCGATAAAATACAAATGAACTCGGTAAGAGGCAAGTTTGATCTGATAATAGATACAGTACCTTATATTCATGATTTGAATCCGTATGTAAATACCTTAAATGTCAGCGGTACATTGGTAGTGGTGGGCTATTTAGGAGGATTGGAACCATTGCTGAATACTGTACCAATGATCTTGGGCAGAAAATCGGTTGCGGGTTCTTTAATAGGTGGAATTGCTGAAACGCAGGAAATGCTGGACTTCTGTGGAGAGAAAAATATAGTATCGGAAGTAGAAGTAATTAAGATTCAGGACATTAATATAGCCTACGAAAGAATGCTGAAAAGCGATGTACATTATCGCTTTGTAATAGATATGAATTCTTTGAAATAAAATAGATAATGTATTGTCCTTAAATAAATGGATAGTTATTAATGATCTCAGTTGCTACGGTGACTGGGATTTTTATTTGTAATCATCCCGATAGATATCAGGATGATGTACAATCATCATTCTATCTGCTTGTTCTTCAGTTAACTTTTTCCAGCCAAACTGTTCATATAAACTATGTGCATCTTTGGTAGCTAATAACCACCTTCTTAATCCTTGTAAATCTGGGTGATTGTGTATAAATTCCATTAACCATTTACTAAGTCCTTTTCCTCTATATTCATCCAGAATAAATACATCAGCCAGATAAGCGAAAGTAGCTTTGTCAGTAATTACTCTGGCAAAACCTATTTGTGTATGCTCAATAAATACACCAAAGCATAATGAGTTTTCTATAGACTTCAGAATGGTTTCTTTAGGAATGTTTTTTGCCCAGTAGGATTGGGTAGAAATAAAATGATGGATCATTTCTGAATTCATCATTTTATTATCCTGAAGTATATAGTACCCGCTATTTTCTATATCTGTATAATTCATTAATCATCCATCATCAATTATCCATCATCCATTAACTAGTCTTCTATCACATCGCCACCATTACATATAGAAACTAATTCATCATGTATTTTGCCATTAGTAGCAATAATTCCATGTTGATATGGATTGTAATAGTCGCCTTTCAGGTTGGTTACTTTGCCACCTGCTTCTTCTACCAGAATAAAGCCAGCAGCACTATCCCACGGACTTAACTGATGTTCGTAAAAACCATCAAATCTTCCTGCAGCTACCCAGCACAAATCCATAGCAGCGCTACCCAGTCTTCTAACAGGAATACCTCTTCTTACCAGTTTACTAAATACTTCCAAAGGTCCGTTTGGTTCATCAATGTATGTATAAGGGAAACCAGTAACCATATTGCTGTGTAGAATACGAGGCTTGTTACTTACATAAATACGAGCATCATTTAAGTATGCACCCTGTCCTCTTTCTGCAAAATAGAATTCATTTATAAAAGGATTGTAAACAGCTCCCATAATCATTTTCCCATCTTTTTCAATCCCAATACTTACGCAACAGATAGGAATACCATTTGCATAATTTACAGTACCATCTATTGGGTCAATAATCCATTTGTAGGAAGAATCCTGCGCTATAGCACCTGTTTCTTCACTCAAAATATAATGATCAGGAAAACTTTCTTTTATTACTGCGAATATCACCTCTTCACTTTTATGATCTACCTCGGTTACAAGGTTGTTCATTCCTTCTTTATTGGAGATCTTAAAATTGGTATTAAAATGTTCTTTTAAAACTACAGCAGCATCTGTTGCTGCCTTTATCAATGTGTTCTTTAGCATGCCGCAAATGTAAGGTTTTGAAAATTCTTTGCTAATTCTTCGGCACAAAACAATAGTTCATCTCTTATCTTCGCGACCTATGTTGATGAAAGATGTGATAGGATTACAGGAGGTAAAACAGCACCTTGTAGAAATGGTACAACAGAACAGGTTGAGCCATGCATTACTCTTCTTGGGTAAAGAGGGTAGTGGTGCATTGCCCATGGCAATATCCTTTGCACAATATGTAGTTTGCTTACCCCCACCTGCAGTAGAAACAGAAGATTTGTTTGGTGGTATGACTGCCATGTCTTCTTTGCCTGCAGTTAAAACTCCAGAAGATATTATACATCAGCCGGCCTATTCTAAAGCAGATCAGCTGGTACATCCCGATCTTCACTTTTCCTTTCCAGTAATCACCAAAAAGAATGGAGAGAAACCTACCAGTAAAGATTTTATGGTAGAATGGAGAGAGTTTGTACGCGATACTCCTTATGGCAATGTGTACGATTGGTTACAGAAGATAGGAGCAGAGAATAAACAGGGAAATATAACGGCTGAAGAATGTAATGATATCATTAGAAAGCTTAGTCTAAAAAGCTTTGAGAGTGAGTATAAAATACTGGTAATGTGGATGCCCGAGTATCTGGGTAAAGAAGGGAATAAACTGTTGAAACTAATAGAAGAGCCACCGCCCAATACTTTGTTTATCCTGGTAGCGGAGAAAGAAGAAAATATTATTCCTACTATATTAAGCCGTTGTCAGCTGGTAAAAATTCCTCCTATGAAAATAGAGGAGATAGAAAAAGGGTTGATGGAAAGAAATAGCATTACCCCCGAAGCAGCGTATCAGATTGCTTGTATGTGTGAGGGAAATTATCATGAAGCACTGCAAATGTTGCAACATGCCGACGATGACTGGCAAAATATTCTGAAAGACTGGTTAAATGCTTCCATTCAACAAAATACACTAAATAAAGCAAAAGTGGTAGATGTTATCCATGCTTTAGGGAGAGAAAAGCAGAAACAACTGATTAATTACTTTATACATATTCTGGAACAGAGCATCAGGATAAATGTATATGGAGAGGAGCGTGTGATGAGTCCGGATAAAGAAAAAGTGATTGCTATGAAACTGGATAAATTAGCGTCAATAGAGCAGCGTGAACATATAATTAAGGAGTTGGATAAGGCAGCCTATTATGTAGAAAGGAATGCCAATGGAAAGATGTTATTTATGTCGCTGACCATCAGGATACATTATATTCTTAAACATAAAACACTGATGGAAGTTAATTAAGGTACCACGTTAATTATCAGAATATTACTTTTGCACCCATGCTTCGAAAAAAATTTATAGTATTATGGTTTCTTTTCCTATTCTGTCAGAGCAATTTTGCTCAGCAGAAGGATACCGCGAAGCATAGAATAGAAGCTCAGAATACTATTGGGGTAACAGCAAAAGATACAGCGAACAATATAAGTTTTGATTCTACTGCTATTAAAGATTCAATTGTAAAAGCTAACCTTAAGCTTGCCGATTCGCTAAGAGCTGATTCTCTACAGAAAGCAATGGCCATAAGAATAGCTAAGATGCAAAAAGATACGGCTACTTTCCGCTACCTGATGGGTAGTGATTTATATCCTTTTTTTGCTGCGCCATTAAATATGTTTATGCCCGAAAGGCAGCCGAACAGTAAAGACATGATCTTTTATATACTGATGGGGCTGGTGATTATGCTGGCTATTATCAGAATTATTTTTACAAAGTATATTTATAATCTCTTCACTTTATTCTTTCAAACATCTTTTCGTCAGAATCAAACAAGAGATCAGATGGTACAGGATAGTATAGCTTCTCTACTAACCAACCTGATATTTGTTCTTTGCGGTGGTATTTACATCAGCTTAATGACTAATTATTTTGATGCCAATAACCTTACTTTTTCCATGATGGTTATTTATGGAAGTATAGCTGTAACGGCTACCTATTTGTTTAAGTATATATTTTTATCCTTGTTAGGCTGGATCTTTAATATCAAAGAAATGATTCAGTCCTACAACTTTGTTGTTTTTCTTTTAAATAAGATAATAGGAATTTGTCTGGTACTATTTATCTGGTTAATTGCATTTTCTACGGAAGGTGTAAAGCAGGTTTCAGTCACCATTTCCATTTGTTTACTCATTTTATTATTCATTTATCGATACATAGTAGGCATCAGTATTGCCCGAAAAGGGATACAAGTGAACGCCATTCACTTTTTTCTTTACCTTTGCTGCGTTGAGGTATTGCCTTTGATGCTTTTGTTCAAGGTATTTAACCTATATATTGGTACAATTAATTGATTTTATTTAAGCGTTTTATATGATGGTAAAAAAAGAAGCCAAAGTTTCCACTATTGCCAAAGAAACCCTAACAATATTAATTTCACAACCCAAGCCAGAAAGCGAGAAGTCGCCTTATTTTGAATTGGAAAGAAAGCATAACGTTAAGTTAGTATTTCATCCATTTATCAAGATAGAAAGTCTTACTCCAAAAGAATTTCGATCTCAAAAGATTAATATGCTGGAACAAACCGGCGTAATCTTTACCAGCAGAAATGCCATTGATCAGTATTTTAAGCTAAACGAAGAAATGAGATTAGCCATAAATCAGAATACAAAATACTTCTGTATTTCTGAGGCTGTTGCACTTTATCTGCAAAAGTTTATTCTGTACAGAAAAAGAAAAGTATTTTTCGGTGCTGATGGTACCAATAAAGGCTTATTTGATATTCTTCAGAAAACTAAGGATGAAGATAAGATACTGTATGTATGTAGCGAAAATCAGCAGGATGCTGAAATTGTAAACTGGTTGAACGAACATAAAGTTGACTACCGTTTAGGATTCATGTATCGTACGGTTAGTAATGATATAAAAGAGGTTTTTAAAGCACATAAATTTGATATTATCTGCTTTTTTACCAGAAGTGGCGTAAAATCTTTGCACGAAAACTTCCCTAAGTTTAAGCAAGGAGATAAAGTAATAGGCGCTTTTGGAAATAATACTATCGAGTTTGCCCAGGAGTCTAAGTTAGTGGTAACTATCAAGGCACCAGTACCTAAGAGTCCAAGCATGGTAAGTGCTTTGGAGAACTACTTAAGCGGCAAATAATAATATTATAAATTCTTAGAAGCTGTTTGAATTAATCATTTGATATTCATTATGGTGCGCTATCTGTGCTGCAACTTTGTTAGATTTTTCGCTTTAGCATCCAACTAAATCTGCAAAATCTGCCTTGTTTCGCTACAGATAATCGCAATAATTAATTCTAAACAATTAACTCAAACAGCTTCTTATTTGCCTTGAGCCATAGTACTACCGAATACTTTTTTAAGTAAGTCGGATACACGTGCCTCTGGATGCTGACGAATCTTTAATTCCTCACTTGCTACTTCTGTAAAAATACCCGCTATAGCTTTATTGGTAACGTAGGCAGTTAAATCTGTATTTACTGGATTGGAAGAAAAGCGATTATAAGTACTAAAC
>CAIVPM010000027.1 GCA_903907815.1 uncultured Chitinophagaceae bacterium
AGGGAAAACATGCTGTTATTATAGGTAGAAGTAATATTGTGGGTAGACCAATGAGTATTTTGTTGAGCGGAAATACTGCTTTCGGCAACTGTACAGTTACACTTTGTCATTCTCATACCCATAATTTAAAAGAAATTTGTCTGCAGGCAGATATAATTGTAGCCGCTTTAGGTAAGCCAGGATTCTTAACTGCAGATATGGTAAAACCAGGAGCAGTTATAATTGATGTAGGCATTACCCGAGTTGCAGATGCTACTGCAGCTAAAGGATTCAGAATAAAAGGAGATGTAGCTTACGATGAAGTTTCAAAAGTAGCATCAGCAATTACTCCTGTACCAGGAGGTGTAGGTCTGATGACTATTGCAGGATTGTTGATGAATACTTTAAAGGCTTATAAATTGAGGAATTAACTAATTAATGGATTAACTGATTAGCGAATTAGCGGATTAGTTAATAACGGAGTTATTGTTATATGGTTAAATGGTTGATTACAACTTTTGGATTGTATTTAATTCTGTAAATCTCTGGCTGCTTTTTCGTAGTCTTCCGGGATTCCGATATCAATAAAATAAGCTTCTTGTATTGTTGCATGGAAGTTCCCTTCAGTGTAGAAAGCTTCCAGATAATCTTTTTCGAAGGAGAATTTAAGGGGTAAATTCTTTTGAAGTAAGGAGGCAATATTTAATGCATAAACGCCTCCATTAATCAATCCTTTCTGGTAGTATTTCTTTTCTTTAAAGGAAGTAATCCAATTCCTGTCATCAACTTCTACAACGCCATATCTATCAAAGTCAGTCATAGGTTTAAGAGACAATGTACAATGAGATTTTGTAAAAATATGTTGCTGGCTTAAATCAGCTATATCTACTTTAAATAAGGTATCACCATTAGTCACTATCACATTCTCTCCTTTCGCTAAAGCAGCTGCATACTGAATAGCACCACCCGTACCCAAAGGTTCTTCCTCAATACAAAGTTCAAACTGATCTGGGTTTAAAACCTGTAAAAGATAATCATTGAAATAGGTATGTTTATAGCCCAGCGAAAAAATAAAACGCTCTACTCCCTGTTGTTTTAAATGCGCTATAACATACCCAATAAAAGGAACACCATTTACTGGAGCCATACATTTAGGCAAATCGGGAACTACATCTCTAAGACGAGTTCCTAAACCACCTGCCAGTATTATTGCTTCTTTTATCATTTTATATGTTGTAGGTTATAAGTTGTAAGTTTTAAGTAATACTGATAGTAAAGTACAACAAGTATCTAAGCTAATGTCTTAAATACTTATAACTTAAAACTTACTACTTAACATTTAATAATACTTAGAAAATATTCGCTTCTACCAGTTCACAAATAATATGTCCTATCAGTATATGTGACTCCTGAATTCTTGGGGTAACAATAGACGGAACATTTATAAGAATATCACTCAAATCTTTCATTTGTCCACCATCAGCACCTGTAAACCCGATAGTAGTAATACCCATTGATCTTGCAACTTCAAAGGCCTTTACTATATTGGCAGAATTGCCCGAAGTACTTAACCCGATTAATACATCGCCCTCAACACCAATACCTTCTATTAATCTGGAATAAATCACATCGTAACTATAATCGTTCGCAACCGCTGTTAAGTAAGATGTATTGCAATGCAATGCTTCAGCAGGAAGTGCTTTTCTGTTTTTATAGAACCTTCCAGAGAACTCTGCCGCAAGATGTTGTGCATCTGCTGCGCTTCCTCCGTTACCACAGAATAAAACCTTATTACCTTGCTGGAAAGAATCGGTAATTACGGCAATACTCTTCAGTATATTATCCTTCAACGTTTCATTACTCAATAAACTTTGCTTCACACTTATAGAAGCTTCTATAATATTTTCTATTTGCTGTATCATCTTATAGTATTATTTATTAACCGTCCAGGTACTTAACCCATGATTGGTGAACTGAAATGGTCGGATATCTCCCCCAAATGTTTTTAAAGTATCTATTACTTTATATCGGGAAACTCCCGGACAATAAAATATCATAAAGCCTCCTCCACCTGCACCACTGATCTTTCCTCCGGTAGCACCTGCTTCTTTTGCTGCTACGTAAATCTTTTCTATTGCATCATTGGAGATATTAGCTGCCATCAATCTTTTTTGTTCGAATCCATAGTTAAGTATGGTGCCAATTTCATCCAGTTTACCTAACAACAAAGCTTCTTTCATCATTTTAGATTGTTCTTTTAAATGATGCATCGCTTCGATGCTTTTTTCATTTTTCTCGAGTACGTTCTTTTGTTGTTCCTTTATAATGGTAGCACTTTCTCTGCTGGTAAGCGTAAAATATAAAACGAGGTTATTCTCCAGTTCATGCAAGTACTCCATTTTAACCCTTAAAGGATTAACTATCACTTTATCACCACTATAAAACTCCATGAAATTTACGCCACCAAAAGTAGCCGCATACTGATCTTGTTTTCCACCAGCAAGCTTCATATCTTCCCTTTCTATTTTATAGGCATAATGGGCTATATCATATTCACCCAAAGGTAGTTTAAGCATTTCACAAAAAGCACCTACTATTGCTACCACCAGTGTGGAAGAAGTACCCAGACCACTACCTGCAGGAGCATCTACAAATGTACTTAGTATGAACCCTTTTTTAGGTATACCATAATCTTTCTGAATACTATTGTATACCCCTTTTGCTAAATCCAACAGACCATTAATAGGCAAAGAACTTGCCCAGTCATACTCTTCTTTTTCATTTCGATCAAGCGCCTGAATAATTATTTTATCCTCCTCTATGGTTTCAATATTGGCGTACGCATAGAGCGATATAGTAGCATTTAGAATAGCACCACCAAATGTATCGCTGTATGGGCTAACATCAGTACCACCACCAGCAAGTCCTATACGTAATGGAGCTTTACTTCTATGAATCATAAAATCTTATTATTTACTAAGCATACCTACAATGGTATTGGTAAGAACCTCCCAGCTGTATTTTGCTTTTTCGAGGCGAAGATGCGGAAAAAACTGTTCTTCTCCCAATTCGTAAAGTCTTTCTATTCCATCAGCAATTGCCTGAGGGTTAGGTTCTGCAACAATTCCTACCTTTTCATGAGGAACAAGATCGGGCAATCCGCCAACATTGGTTACCAGCATTGGCTTCTCAAAATGATATGCTAATGGCGTAACGCCACTTTGTGTAGCATTCTTATATGGTTGAATAACAAAGTCGGCTGCACTTAAATAATATCGCACTTCACTATCCTGTATAAAGTCGGTGCGGAGTATTAAAAGATCAGCAATACCAAGTTCAGCTATTAAATCATCGTATTGTTTTCTATCTTCATAAAATTCACCTGCAACCAGCAACTTTATTTTAGACCCTTTCTTCTTCAGCATACTCATTGCTTCCAGCAACCAATCGAGTCCTTTGTACTTTCTGATGAAGCCAAAGAACAAAACTATCTGATCTGTCTCGTTTATCCCAAGATGCTTACGGGCAGTAACTTTATCTAAAGCTGCTCCAAAATTATCATACAATGGATGTACAATCTGTTGAGCAGGTTTACTGGTAAAGGTTTTAAGATCGGTTAATACTTTCTCACTCATTGTTACAAAGCCATCAACGGCTTTGAAACAATACTTTGTAAAGATCGTATCACCGGGTCTTTTCTCATGTGGTATTACATTGTCTGCTATAGCTATAACCTTGGTATAATTATTCAGTTTAGCAACCCTTAATATAGTACCCAGACATGGCCCCATAAAAGGCAACCAGTATCTTATAACAATAATATCCGGCTTCAGCTTTCTTAAGGTATTTCCTACCATCAGCCAGTTAAATGGGTTAACCGAATTAATACAAACATTTATATTAATATCGGTAGGTGCAGGCTCGCTTGAATATTGTGTAGTACCAGGAAATAAGAAGCCTGGGTATTGTAAAGAGAAGGTAAAAATGGTAGCATCGAAGCCATCAAACTGAAACTGTCTTGTTAATCGTTCATCAAACGAAGCAAGGCCTCCTCTCAAAGGATGTGCAGGGCCTATAGCAACTACTTTTTTCTTCCCCAACGCAATGTATTTTAATTCTTATTAGTTAATTAATTCAAGGAGTTCAAGAGGTTAAAGAAGTTCAATGTTTTAATACAATAACCATTCTATCTACTTCTATTTATCCAGTTGTATTCTCCTATCTCCTATATACTTACTCCTATCTCCTGTATACTCTTAACATCCAAGACGCTGATCTATATGATAAAAGTTTCTTTCCACTGAACTACGGGCAATAAGCTCAGCAAGGAATCCTGCTAAAAATAGTTGAACCCCTATTATCATTGTAGTAAGCGCAATAAAGAATGCCGGTCTGTTAGTAATAGCATACTCAGGATTCATAAACTTAGAAACAACTAAATAGAAGCTGGAAAACAAGCCTACCATGAAAGCCAGACTTCCCCATAAACCAAAGAAGTGCATAGGTCTTTTACCAAATTTGCTAACAAAGCTAATGGTAGCTAAGTCGAGGAACCCATTGATAAATCTTTCCCATCCAAATTTAGTTACCCCATACTTTCTTGCCTGATGTTGTACAGGCTTCTCTCCTATCTTCTTAAAACCCGCCCACTTAGCAATAACAGGAATATAACGGTGCATTTCACCATACACTTCTATGTTCTTAATTACTTTTTTGCTATAGGCTTTAAGACCACAATTAAAATCATGCAGATGAATACCACTACTCCATCTTGCAGCAGCATTAAATATTTTAGAAGGAATATTCTTAGTCAGGGTATTATCATGACGAATTTTCTTCCAGCCACTTACAATATCGTAGCCATCTTCCAGAATCATTCTTCTCATCTCTGGTAGTTCGTCTGGAGAATCCTGTAAGTCGGCATCCATTGTAAATACGACATCGCCTTGTGCTGCTTTAAACCCTTCGTTTAATGCACCACTCTTACCATAATTACGTTGAAACTTTATTCCTTTTACATTAGGATCTTTAACTGATAAGCCTTGAATAATATTCCAGCTTTCATCGGTACTGCCATCATCCACAAATATTACTTCGTAAGACAGTTTATGTTCGGTAGCAACCCTTAATATCCAGGCATGTAACTCTGGTAAAGATTCAGCTTCGTTTAATAAAGGAATAACAATAGAAATATCCATTATAGATAATTGTTTTATTTAAGCAAATGGTGAAGGGTTAGCATTCTTTTTAGAAACAGCCGCTCCTATGGAAGCAAAAATAACTCCACCAATCATATACATCAGCAAAGCTCCACCAACAGCAAATGGAATGAAATATTTACGGGTCATATCTTCGGCCTGTTGAATCTGATCAGACGTCATTTTAGATTCTTCCCATTTTATTCTTGCCTGAACAATTGTTTTCTCCACCATTTCAGGGGAAACATATTTGATAAAAACAAAAGTATAAATCAACACAATAGCAGTAGCTGCAGCAGCAGTTTTAAACCCATGGGCAAATACATTACCAAAGGTTACATTGCCATTCATTTGCTTTGTGTAATAGTGGCAAGACCAGATAATAGCCAATCCAAATATGGTTACCTGTATCCATCCTAAAGCCTTATTCTCTGTCTGTCCTGCAAAGTACACTATTAAGGACAACAGTATTAATACTAATGATAATACTACTCCTTTTACTGCCGGGGTCATTACTTTCTCTTCCATAATTATTTAGTTAAGTTTATTTCGTTATTATAAATTGTTCCAACGACTTTTCCATTCAATGTTTTATCGAAAAATGGACTATTCTGAGACTTACTTTTGTTTGATTCCTTTGTAAAAATAGTATTTCCTGTATTAGTGAACAGGGTAATATCTGCTTTTGCCCCTTTTTCAATAGTACTTGTAGGAATATTAAATAACTTTCTGGCATTGTCACTCAGCATTTCAACCAGTTTTTCTACCGATATAGCTGGCAATGCAGTAAGTAGTACATTAAACGCAGTCTGTAGGTTCAGCATACCATTTTTAGCATACTCAAACTCGCAACTTTTATTATCCCAATGCTGTGGAAAGTGGTGAGAAGCAATACAATCTATGGTACCATCCAGTACCCCATTTCTTAAAGCTTCTACATCCTTTTTAGTTCTTAGTGGAGGGTTTACTTTAAGGTTGGTATCATACTCCATTAAATCTTCGTCACTAAAGAAAAGATGATAAGGTGTAACACTACAACTAATATGCAAACCTTCTGCTTTTGCAGCCTTAATCAGCTTTAGACTTTCGGAAGTAGATACTGCTGTAATGTGTAATTTACTATCGGTATACTTTAATAAATCAATATCTCTTTTTATAACTATATGTTCGGCAACTGAAGGCATTCCTGGAAGTCCTAACTGCGTAGAAACAATCCCTTCATTTATTAATCCATGAGTGCCAATACTTTTATCAATTGGTAACTGTATGAGGGTACTATCGAATGCTTTAATGTATTGTAATGCTTTTAATAGCAGTCCGGCAGATTGAATGCCATTTAATCCATCCCCAAAAGCTATAGCCCCTGCCTGATGCATCTCCCACATTTCTGCAAGATCTTTTCCTTCTGTATCTTTTGTAGCAGCACCTATAGGCAACAGGTTTACTGGTTTACCTACTGCTTTCCTTTTTATAAATTCAATGATGGATTTGTTCTGTACAACAGGGTTCGTATTGGGTACTAAAAATAAGTGCGTATATCCACCTGCCATACCAGCTTCCATACCTGTTTCAATAGTTTCGCGATGCTCGTATCCTGGTTCATTAAAATGAGCAAACACATCTACCCATCCAGTAGAAACAATTAAATTGGGGGAATCTATTATCTTATCTGCATCAGTAGCAATAGCAGTATTTATATCACTGATAATACCATCCTCAATCAACAAATCTTTACGTTGTCCATTAAAGGGAGAACGCTGATTAGTAATGAGTGCATTCTTAATAAGAATCTTCATGTAAAGAAGGAATTTGGCGCAAGATAGAACGATTTTTTTTAATAGCCATTATATTTGCTATTCGTTAGGAAATTTAGCGGCAAAAGTACGGGTGGTAGCGCAGCCCGGTAGCGCGTTTGTATGGGGTGCAAGAGGTCGCTGGTTCGAATCCAGTCCACCCGACAGTATTAGCAAAGTAGAGCTCTGCATGGGGTTTTACTTTTTTATCTTCAGGAATGATAAACTTGATTCTTTTCGTGAGGTTTGAGAATGCATCGTGAATCGTGAGTAATACATCGTGAGTCGTGAGTTTCATTAGGTTTAAGGGAGACATCCTATAATTGTTGATTCTTATAGCTGATTATTCTATGCTTCCTTTTTGATTACCTCTCCTATTTAACTTTTATTCCGGATAGTTTTCAATTTTATATTCTTGGCGCTATCCTTTCTCATCACATGCATTGGTATAGCTACTCCCAGTGCTAATGACATAATGATGAACAAGGTTTTCACCCCATTATTTACCGTATCGGCAAGTATAGTATTGTAATCCATTCCAACATTACCGCTTAACTTTATTAAGCCCAGCATGGTTCGATAAGCAAATATTCCTGGTATTAAAGGAATAACAGAAGGGATTGCGAATATCATTGGGGGTACATGTCGGAAATGCGCTATTGGTATGCTGAGTATACCAACTACCGAAGCGCCTGCAAAGGCTGCTAACACCACTCCGAAGGTATAATGCAATAATGAGAATTTAATAAACCCTCCTATTGCGCCCCCTATATACAATGCAAATAGGGTACGTGGAGGTACATTAAACAATATACCGAAACCAACGGCTCCCCAACCACACCAGAATGCTTTTAAAAGTATCACTATTATCCAGTCCATTATTAATTATTTAAGGTTATAAATCAGCATTGAGGTTAATAAGCCCAATGCCAGCGCCATGGAAACCATTAGTGCATTGATACCCCTAACGACTCCATTTAGTATATTGCCATCAATTAAATCGGTAAAACAATTGATTAATGGAACGCCTGGTATGAGAAATAATACGGAGGTAGCAAATGCATGTTCAAGAT
>CAIVPM010000028.1 GCA_903907815.1 uncultured Chitinophagaceae bacterium
TATGCATGTCAAGATAGGTAGCTTCTTCGAAGTCGGAAAGCCCATTAAAGTTTCTATATAAAAAACTATTAATTATATAAGGGTCGTTTGCTAAAGATGCTTTTAATGCTTTATCGTAAGGCGAAAACTGGAAGGTACTTTTGGTAATGTATTCTTCTGGTAAACTGGTATTCTGCAGACTACTGATATCATTTGAGTGGGTATAGATGCTGTTTTGAAAATCATCCTGCCAGGTAGTAGGATCTGTTTCTAATGCGATCGCGTCTGCTGATTTTAGTTTGTTGTAAAAAGTGTCGCTTAAGTTAAAGGCTAGTTTACTACTTACGTGCATGGTGCCAAAAAGGTAAGCTGGCTTTTTTATGCCATTGCCAGTTATCTCCCATAGAAGACTGTTATATTTTGAAGGATTAGTCTTTTTTTGTGCAGAAGCTACAACAGATATAAACAGTATTGAAAGAATAAGATAACGCATAAGCAATATTTTAACCGATAGTTCGGGTAGTGACGGAATAGTTTTAAGTGGATGAAGTAAATTAATTATACAATAGAAAAGATATAAGGGTTAATGAATTATCGTTTTTTTAGGAGTTGAAAGAGCACTTTAGACCTGCTTTGTTTTGCAGTTGTTGGCTTTTCCTATATATCAGGCATGATATGGATTTAGGATGAAATTGATCAGCAATATAGGATTTACCATAATAATTCAATCGTATTTAATTCGTATATACAGGAAATATTTCATTTCTACAATAAATTTATTCCTGCTATCCTTATATTCAAAGCAAATACCCTTGTATGGAAGTTTATTATCCGTATATAGAAACTAAATACCCGTATAGCAAGGTTTATTATCCGTATATTGAAACTAAATATCCGTATATTGAAGTTTATTATCCGTATATAGAAACTAAATACCCGTATACCGAAGTTTGATATCTGTGTATTGGGGATTAATATAAGGATATCAGGAATAAATATCCTGATATTTATTCCTGATATAAAACAATTGGTTATGAAAATGAGTCCTTAGATCTCATATAGTAATTAATGTTTAAAATGTCGCACCCCAGTCATAATCATTGCAAGATTATTATTTACACAATAATCTATACTGTCCTTATCGCGGATGGAGCCACCTGGTTGTATAAATGCCTGAATACCTTCCAGATAGGCAATCTCCACACAATCATTAAAAGGGAAGAATGCATCGCTTGCCAGAACGGCTTTATTTAATCTGAAATTGAATTGTTTTGCTTTAGCAATAGCCTGCCTTAGAGCATCTACACGAGAAGTTTGACCGCAACCTTTACCTATTAATTGTTTATTGGTAACAAGTGCAATGGCATTACTTTTTAAGTGTTTACAAATGATATTTGCAAACAGTAAATCAACTTTTTCGCTATCAGTAGCAGTTCTGCCACCTACTTCTTTAATTTCAGATGTAGTAACGGTGTCAGTATCCTGAGAAAGTGTTCCGTTCAGGATAGTTTTTGTAGTTGCAGCGGGTAAATTGAACTCTTTTAGCTGAAGTAATATTCTATTCTTTTTAGTAGTAAGAATAGCTAAAGCCTCTTCGCTGAATGCTGGTGCAATCAGTACTTCGAAAAATATTTCGCTGATGGCTTTTGCAGTCTCTTCGTCTATCGTTTTATTGCAAACCAGAACACCCCCAAAAGCGCTTTCATTGTCACCTGCAAGTGCAGCTTCCCAACTTTCTTTTACAGTGTACCTGGCAGCTACTCCACATACATTGGTATGCTTGATAATGGCAAATACAGACTCGTTATTATACTCTTTAAAGTCATTGATTAACTGTACAGCAGCATCCACATCTACCAGATTATTATAGGAAAGCTCTTTACCATGCAACTGATTGAAAATAGAATTAAGGTCTCCTTTGAATACAGCTTTCTGATGAGGGTTTTCTCCATATCTTAATACTTGTTCTGTTGTGCTTTCAGGGTTAAAATAATTATTTATAGCAATGTCATAGTCCATTACAACCTTAAATGCTTTAGCAGCAAAAGCTCTTCTTTGTTCTATGGTTGTAATGCCATCCTGTGTTTGTAATAAATCCAGCAGACTGCTATAATCGTCTTTAGCTGCTATAACCATTACATCTTTATGGTTTTTTGCAGCAGCACGGATCATTGATGGGCCTCCAATATCAATCTTTTCTATAATTAATTTCTCTTCAGTAGTATTACGAAGTGTCTCTTCAAATGGATATAAATCTACAATTACCATATCCATTACCGGTATATTATGCTGGCTTATTTCAGCTATATCCTGTTCATTGTCTCTTCTTCCCAAAATACCTCCAAACACGGAAGGATGTAGTGTTTTAACTCGTCCCCCTAAAATAGAAGGATAATTGGTAATGCGCTCAACAGGGATACAAGGGATAGATAACTTTTCCAGATAATCCTGTGTGCCACCAGTAGAATAAATGGTAATACCCAAACGATGTAGTTCTCTGGCAATAGGTTCTAATCCATCTTTATAAAAGACTGAGATTAGAGCAGATTCGATTTTCTTTTGCATAATGATTTTGCTGATTAGTTTTAGTTCTAAAGCTCTTTAATAAAAGCGCCGTTGCTCTGCGTTTTATAGAGAGGCAAATGTAACCCCTCATTCTCTTTTGTAATAAGTTGGGTTTTCCACATACTGTTACTTCCGTCAATAATAATTTTACTGCAATGGAAAAGATTTACAATTTGTTGTAGTGGCATCCCTGGGTTATGCGATAATATTACCAGGTCTGCTGTTATATTGCTACTATTTATGTTGGCCTTTATATGCCTGTTTATTATTACAGTTCGGGTATTGTTTATTTCCATATAATTAGGAATGCCAAAACTGGTTAAGTTTTCTGTCCTATTAATAATATGGGCTGGTTTAAGGTGGAAATTATATAGAAAACTACTCTTATCAATTCCTGTATCTGTATAGCAGGTAGAGGAACTGCCATCTGATACTTCTATTACAGAGTACTTAGGTATATTGTAGACAATCAATCTATGCTGCTGGTTAATTACCAGGTAATCCATAAATCGGATGGATACTGTCGACAACATAAAGGCTAAAGCTATAAATAGATGTCTTTTAGATTTATGGAGCAACCATATTGAACTAAAGGCTATGAAACAAAATAGAAATATAGTTTGTAACGGGGTAATCTTTATACCTTCCCATGTGCCTGGTTTTAAAGCCGACATGTTGATAATGAATAGATTCATACCATTAATACTTAGTTGAATTATTTTACCAACAACCATTCCTGCAGAAGTAGCTATTGATCCAATAAACAACATGAATATTTCACCATATAATATAATACAGGATAGGGGAACCACAACCAGATTACTAATCAGAACAAGCCTTGGAAACTGATGGAAGTAATATATTATTAATGGGAATGTCCATACCTGAGCTGCAATAGTTATAGCATTCAGATTCCATATATATTGAAGGATTTTGTTTTTAAAAACAATCCAGCTGGAGATGCTTTTCGAGAACATACTTATGCTTAACACAGCTGCATAGCTAAGTTGGAAACCTACATCCCATATACAAAATGGATTAAACACAATCATGCATAAAGCAGATAAAGAGAGCGTATTATATATGTTGGATTTCTTATTAAATATTTCAGAGAACAAGATAAATGTAAACATGAAAGCACTTCTAAGGATAGAAGGAACTGCTCCTGCAATTAAGGTGAATCCCCATAGTATAACCAGAATTACAATTGGTTTTGCAATTACTACCCATTTCTTACGGCGAAACAGGTTAAAAAACAATATTAAAGTTCCGTAAAGCATTCCTAAATGCATACCGCTTATAGCTATAATATGCACTACACCAGTATTGCTGTAAGCCTTTACCAGCTCAGTATCCAGATCATTTCTATATCCTATTAGTAATGCTTCCCCTATACTGTAAGCGCTTCTGTCTGGCAAATAGCGTTTCAATGAATTCAATACATGGTCTCTTATTTTAAACAGATAAAAATATAGCTTGGATGGTATCCTGTTTCCGGTGTATACATATTGATTCTGGTTAATAAATACCTGGTGTGTTATTCCCTGAAAAAGACAATATCTTGTGTAGTTAAAGCCGCCAGGATTACCAGCGTTTGAAATGGTATTTAGGGCGGCATTAGTTATGATTGTACAACCATAACCATATTTAACGGGGGTACTGTCTTTTCTTATATAGACAAGTATTCCTCCGATAGCTTTTACCCATTTATGGTCTATTTCAATAGCATCAATACTGGCAATTGCTTTATAGTAATTATTCTTTAATACTAAAGGTTCTTGTAAAGTAAATTGTATTTTATTTCCTTCTTTAAAGTTGTTGCCAAACCATTGTTTTTGATGCTCAATATTGTTGTAGAAAACCAATAGTGCACCCAAGGAAATACAAAAGATATTTATTGCAATCCCATTAATCCTTTCAGACTTGAACCTGAATTTTAAGGGGACGAATAAATATAGTAATAGTATTACAGCACATACAACAATAGCAATATAGAAATATACTATTGGAGTATTAAAATAGAATTCAAGAAGTATACCCGAAATTAAGCCTATAACTATTCTGAGAGATGGGATGGTCTTCCATATTTTCTTATTAAAGACATCCATTTCAGAAGCTTAATGATCGTTAATGTTTTAGCATTTGTAAAGTGTCGGCATGACCGTTTTTCATTCGGGCAAGGGAAACTCTATTCGATAAGTTAGTGCCATTAGGGTCAACAACCCAGTTGTCGGTAAGCTTGGTTAATGGGAATTGAGTACCTGCATTATAAGTACAAGAAAAATGACTGATGTCAGCACTACTCCAGGTACCTGCAGCAGAATCTATATATTGGTTTGAGCTATTAGTTTTATAACTAATCATTGCATTACCATCATTAAAAAAAGTTCTCCAGTTAGTAAATAAAGCAGTGCTATCTTTTGTACCTTCAGAATATCGGGTAATTGACCAGTAGCCTCCCTTTAATTGTGTATATAAATAACTACTGATAGTATTATCAACCGCTTGCTGTATTTCTTTTTTACAGCTTGTCATGGTAAATAAAGCGATTACTGCAGTAATACTTAAATAAGTTATTCCTTTTTTCATTGTGTAATTTGTGTTCTAATGGATGTAAAAATAGATTATTTTATTAATTTATATAATTTCTAATAGTCATTTTTGTTGTTAAAGTAATTAAGTCGCAACTTAGCACCAAAATATAACCACTTTGAAAAGTATTTCTTTAATTATTTTAAGTGTATTAAGCGGATTGCTTTTATGGCTATCCTGGCCTGTACTTAATACTACCACGGTAATGATATTCATAGCCTTTGTTCCGCTGCTTTACATCGCAGATTTAGTTAAAACCAAAGCTCATTTCTTCTATTTGTCCCTCATTACCATGTTGGTCTGGAATCTTGGCACCACCTGGTGGGTAATCAATTCTACCGGTTTTGCAGTCATTGCTTTTCTTTTTAATGCACTGCTGATGAGTATTCCTTTTTTAGGATATTTTATTTTTAAAAGAAAATATGGTACGCTTACAGGCAGCATAGCGCTCATTGTATTCTGGATGTCGTTTGAATACCTGCATCTCAACTGGCAACTAAGTTGGCCTTGGCTAACCCTGGGTAATGTATTTGCCAGTCATTCCGATTACATTTTATGGTATAGTTATACTGGGGTAGCAGGGGGAACTTTATGGGTGCTGATAACCAATCTTTTAATCAAATATATTTTTACAGAATGTGTAGAGGATGGTAAGGAGAATAAGCGTTTTTCTAAGTTGCTCTTAATGGCTGCCTTCATTATTGTTATGCCGGTAGTTATTTCCAATATTATTTTTTCGAATGCTAAGGAACCCGAGAATATCGATAAAAAAGAAGTCCTTATAGTTCAACCCAATATTGATCCATATCAGAAGTTTGATGCCAATTCATTTAACCAGCAAATGGATTTACTGATTAATCTTTCCGAGAAGAATTTAGATACCAGTACAGTTCTCATTTTATGGCCCGAAACTGCTTTGTCGCAGCAAGTTGATAAGAATGATTTGAAGACCTCATTGTATTACCGAAAAGTATTCGATTTCCTTAACCGTCATCCATTGGTCACTTTACAGTCTGGAATAGATTGTTATGCTGTTTATAATAATGCAGCTACTGCCACTGCTCGTAAGATTTCCGGTGGAGTATATGCCGATGCTTTTAATGCTGCTGTGGTGCTTAAGGCTGGGCAACCCATTTCGTATTACAATAAAAGTAAACTGGTTCCGGGCGTTGAATGTTTGCCAACTTATTTTAAATTTCTGGCTCCAGCATTAGAGAAATTTGGGGGTACAACAGGCGGGTATGGAACCGATAGTACGGCTAAAATATTTACTATAGATCAGACTGGCTTTAAGACAGCTCCTATTATTTGTTATGAAAGTATTTATGGAGATTATGTAGCATCCTATGTTGCCAGAGGAGCTAATTTATTAACCATCATGACTAATGATGGATGGTGGGGAAATACACCTGGGTATAAGCAACATCTGGAGTATGCAAGATTAAGAGCTATAGAAACGAACAGCTACGTAATAAGGAGTGCTAATACTGGTATTAGTGCGGTTATAGACAATAATGGGAAAGTGAAAGAAACGCTTCCATGGGATAAACAAGGGGTAATAAAAGCAATGATTCCTGTAAGGACTTTTAAAAATACTTTTTATACTAATCATGGCGATTATTTGTATCTGATAGCTTCTTTGCTTTCATTGATATTCTTGTTGTTCCACCTGGTAGCTTTTATAAAGAACAGTAGAAAATAATATCTACATGAAATACATTTTTAAAGGAGATAATTACAGTGTTCCTTATTCCATTTATGGCCAAGGAGTGCCCGTTGTTTTGCTACATGGATTTGGCGAAGATGCTACAGA
>CAIVPM010000029.1 GCA_903907815.1 uncultured Chitinophagaceae bacterium
ATTTTGGCTCACGCCAAAACCGGACCGGCTGATGTGGCTTATGTATGAACGGGTAGAAAGCGGATATTAGTTGATTACTATGTTACCCTAAAATCATCATAGAAATAACAAGCATAAAAGTGCTATAAAATTAGAGAGTCTGCAATAAATTTTATCGGCACTTTATTCGGATAATTGGTATTATAACCATATAGCAATTAAGCAGTTAAACCGTTACAAATACAATTGTTTAATACAAACAAAAAGCCCGCTACAATTAATTGCAGCGGGCTTGAATATAAAACTATTTGAATAGTAATTAAGCGATGGTGATGCTATTATCAAGATATACATCTTGAGTTGCATTCAACAACTTGATACCTTCAGCAACTGGTTTCTGGAATGCTTTTCTTCCTAAGATTAATCCCATACCACCCGCACGCTTATTGATAACCGCTGTGTAAACTGCTTCAGCTAAATCTGATTCACCTTTACTTTCACCACCAGAGTTAATTAAACCAATACGACCATTGTAGCAGTTTAATAACTGATAACGACAAAGATCAATTGGGTGATCGGTAGTTAGTTTATCATACACCAATGGAGATGTTTTACCATGCTTAGTAGCAAGAAAACCACCATTATTGGTAGGTAATTTTTGTTTGATGATATCAGCTTGTAAAGTAACTCCAAGGTGATTAGCTTGTCCGGTTAAATCGGCAGAAGTATGATAGTCTACACCATCTACTTTAAATCCGTTGTTTCTGGTATAGCACCAAAGGATGGTAGCCATTCCTAATTGGTGAGCATATTCAAAAGCTTCAGCAACTTCTTTCAGTTGTCTTGCACTTTCGGCACTTCCCCAATAGATAGTAGCACCTACCGCCACAGCACCCATATCCCAAGCACTCTTGATAGTACCAAACATGGTCTGATCAAATTTGTTAGGATAACTAAGGAATTCATTATGATTAATCTTTACAATGAAAGGAATTTTGTGCGCATATTTACGACTCATAATGCCTAAAACACCATAAGTAGAAGCAACACCATTACAACCACCCTCAACAGCTAATTTGATAATGTTTTCAGGATCAAAATAGATTGGGTTTGGAGAAAATGCGCTACCAGCACTATGCTCAATACCCTGATCTACTGGGAAAATGCTGCAATAACCTGTGCCGGCTAAACGACCATGATTCATTAACTGATTCATGCTTCTTAACACTTGATTACTACGATTACTTTGTGTAAAAATAGTATCAATGTGATCTGCACCAGGAAGGTGTAATTGACTTTTATCTACTGTCTTTGACTCGTGACCCAATAAGTACTCGGCATTGTCGCCTAATAACTCTAGAATTTTGTGATTTGACATATTGTTTAATTTAGTAATACCTGTTTAAAAAACTAAATGTGTATTTATTACACATTTAAAATAATCTGGCAAATGTAACACTATCATTGGAAGAAAAAATGACTTTTGTTAGTTCTTCGATATTTCATCGATTCTCACAGTTACTTTTGTAATGATTATGGAAAGCAAAGATAAAAGAATTGAGGCATTTACCAATCGCCAATTATTTTTAACCTATATGGCGCAAACATCTTCTGAACCTATTGGTTTGGAGATGAAAAAGGCGGAGGGTATATATATAATAGACACCAATGATAAAAAATACATTGACGGTATTGCTGGTTTCAGTGTAAACAATATTGGTCATAGTCACCCAGTAGTAGTAAAGGCTGTGCAGGATCAGGTGGCAGAGTACATGCACCTGATAGTGTATGGCGAGTTTATTCAATCTCCACAAGCAAGTTATGCAAAGCTTTTAACCGACCATCTCCCTACTCATTTAAACTGCGTTTATTTTACTAATAGTGGTGCCGAAGCGGTAGAGGGAGCTATGAAGCTGGCAAAAAGAGTGACTAATCGTCCTAACATAATTGCTTTTAAAAATGCGTACCATGGTAGTACGCAAGGTGCTTTAAGTATTATGGGCGATGAGTACTGGCGAAATGCATACCGCCCCTTATTGTCAGGAATTACCCATGCAGACTACGGCAACTATTCGGTTATAGATCTGATAGATAATAATACCGCTTGCATTATTATGGAGGTGGTGCAGGCCGAGGCGGGAATTAAACCGGCTAATCTGGAATGGCTTAGTGCAATTAGAAATAAATGTAACGAGACTGGTACCTTACTGGTGTTCGATGAAATTCAATCAGGCTTTGGTAGAACAGGTAGCTTATGGGCTTTTCAACAATACGGTATTGAACCCGATATTTTGCTGCTGGGAAAAGCTTTAGGTGGTGGAATGCCATTAGGCGCTTTTATTTCTTCTAACGAAAAAATGCAAGCGCTAACCGATAACCCTGTACTGGGTCATATAACTACTTTTGGAGGACATCCGGTAAGCTGTACTGCAGGAAAGGCTGCACTGGACGTTTTACTGAAAAATAAATGGATAGGAGAAATAATCCATAAAGAACAAATATTATACAAAAGATTACAGCACCCATTAATAAAAGCAGCCCATCGTTGTGGTCTTTGGATGGCGCTGCAGTTTGAATCCTTTGAAATTAATAAAGCCATTATTCACAACTGCATAAAGAATGGCTTGATTACCGATTGGTTTTTGTTTGCCCCTAATTGTCTGCGTATTGCGCCACCATTAAGTATTACAGAAACAGAACTTCATTTGCTTTGTGATATTATTATGGAGAGCATAACGGAATTTGATACTCATAAATAAGTATTTGATAAAGCAGAATAAATAAATTCTTCTACAAACCAATCACCTCCTTATTTCTCGTCTTGTTAATACTATCTGGTATACAGCCCTGAATGGTATCTTTTAAAACCTCCATCAGCTTTTGTTTGCGCATCAGTTTATAAGTAACAAGACTTACTTCCCTTACTGGTACAGGTGCTTTAAATTTGCGCAGATAACTTTGTTCGTTCTTGCTCATATTACTGGTGGCAAGTTCCGGTAATATGGTGGAACCCAGATTGAGCTTCACCATTTGTTTCAAAGTTTCTACACTCCCCGACTGGTAATTGAGTTTGATATTTCCTTTGATATTCTTTTTCATATCACAGATGTTCAGCACCTGTGTACGCAGACAGTGTCCTTCGTTCATTAATAGTATATCGCTTGGATCGATATCGGCGGCTGATACCAGCTTGTTCTTTAGCAACTTATTGCCGGCATTGGAGTACAACATAAACTCTTCGTAGAACAAAACCGTTTCTGACAAATCTTCGTCATTTAAGGGGGTAGCCAGTATACCCACATCAAGATCGTTGTTTTTTAGTTGTTTCTTAATCTCTTCAGTAGTTAATTCAGAAATAGTTAATTGAATTTCGGGATACTTCTTCACTACTTTAGTCAGGAACAGCGGCAACAGATAGGGAGCCAGTGTAGGAATGATACCCAACTTAATTTCGCCGGAGATATTGTTGGTATTATCATGAACAATATCGAATATCTTCTGCTTTTCGGCCAGTATTACTTTGGCCTGTGCTATTACCGAACTCCCTACTACCGTGGCTTGTACCGGATATTTGCTACGATCGAAGATGATGATGTTTAGTTCTTCCTCCAGCTTCTTAATCATGGCGCTTAGTGTGGCCTGTGTAACAAAACAAGCTTCCGAAGCCTTTAAAAAGTGACGGTATTTGTCCACGGCTACAATGTATTCCAGTTGCTGAAGATTCATGTTGATAGATTTTGTCTATGCAAAGATAGAAAATATCAGTTTGTATCTATCTAAATAAGTCCCACATTTGCATCATCAAATTAATAAAACAATAAACATGAGTAACAAGATTTTATCAGTAGGAAGTGACTTTCCACATTTTGACAAGAAAGCAGTTGTATCTATCGAGAAAGGAAAAGAGTTTAAAAACATCTCTTCTGTAGAGCACAGAGCAGAAGGCAAATGGATGGTAATGTTCTGGTGGCCTAAAGATTTCACGTTTGTTTGTCCTACAGAAATAGCGGAATTCAACAAACACAATCAGGATTTCGCTGATCGTGATGCACAATTAGTTGGAGCGTCTACCGATTCAGAATTTGTACACTTAGCATGGAGAAATAACCACGACGATTTAAGAGGTCTTAAATTCCCCATGCTGGCGGATACCTCTAAATCGCTTGCTGAAGAATTAGGTATTTTAGAAGCAAACGAAAAGATTGCTTACCGTGTAACTTATATCATCGATCCTCAAGGAATTATCCGTTGGGTTTGTGTAAATGATTTAGCGGTAGGAAGAAACGTACCAGAAGTTTTAAGAGTATTAGATGCTTTACAAACTGATGAACTTTGTCCTTGCAACTGGAAGAAAGGAGAAGAGACTATTAAGTAAGTTTTAGGTAAAAGGTTGTACGTAATAAGTTAACGGACTACAACATCGTTCAGCTGTTAACTTATTACAACAATTAAATAAATATATTATGAGTACTATATTAGAAAACGAAACATTATTAGGATTAGCCGACATGTTGAAAGTGGCTCCTGATAGTTTTTCTGCAGAATTGAATACCGTTGTAGAAACCAATCACCGTTATCTGAAAGACTTGAAAATCAATCTTTCTAATGGTTTGGCTTATACCAATCTTACTAAAAAGGAATCGTATCTGTTAGCATTAGCTGTAGCAGTGAATGACAAAAGCGAAAGATTAAAAAATACTTTCCTGACATTAGCTAAAGCAGAAGGTGCTACCGAAGAAGAGATAGCAGAAACCTATGCCTGTGTTTCTTTATTAAATGCAAATAATGTATTCTATCGTTTCAGACATTTTACCAAAAAGGAGTATTATGAAACTACCCCTGCAGGAATCAAGATGAGCGTAATGATGAACCCTGTATTAGGCAAAGAATTTTTTGAATTGATGAGCCTCGCAGTATCTGCATTAAACGGATGTGAGCTATGTGTAAACTCTCACGAAGCATCTTTGTTGGGATTAGGTTGCACACAAGCAAGAGTGTACGATGCAGTAAGACTTGCGGCTATCGTAAGAAGCTTTACAGTTATAAGCTAAGAAAACCTCGTAAAGGTCGTGAGACGTTAATCGTGCGATATATAAATAATTAGTGTGAGTTAGCAATTTTAAAGGCGGCGGATATATCTGTCGCCTTTTTTGTTTTGTGTAGGATAGGTTAATCGTAGATATCTTTTCTATGCCCCATTTCAATTACTTCTACTAACAGAACTTCTTCAAATATGTCATAAATGATTCTGTAATTAGCAACCCTTATTCTATAACCATCTCTTCCTTTTAATTTCTTATATCCCGGAGGTCTTGGGTTGGTAGCCAGATCATATATTGCGTTTTTAATACTACTGTAATAGGGCTCGTCAATTTCTTCCAGCGCCCTAAGGACTCTTTTCTTTAATGTTACCTGATAAGTACTTCATGACTTATTTTTTCTTTTCGCATCAATCATTTTAAAGGCTTTATCTATTGGGATAGATGGCTCTTTGGAGTCTTTTGCTTTATCATATAATTTAATATCTTCCAGCTCTTCCAATTCTTCCATAATAGTTTTAAATTCTTTAATAGGAAGAACAACGGACATCTTTCTTCCGTTTCTGTCTGTAATGTATTTTGGATTAACTGTAAGCATACTAAAAAATTTATTGCAGTATTAAAGTCAAATATAGAATAATTAGCGCTGAATGAATTACAAATTAGAATCTGGTACAAAAAATTATACGCTTAGTGCACCTCAATTGTCTCCACCTCCCTAATATCTATTAGCTTTAGTTCTATATGTTTTAAATGAGCCTTCGATTTAAACTGCTGGAAAATTTCCAGAATATCATAATCAATATATACACTATTGGTACCAATAATTTCCACTACCGAATACATCGGAATCTTGTCCAGCTCGTCTATTAGTTTTTTCTTATTCAGGAAGCTCACATTCATGGCAAGTTCTATGATAAACTCATTATAATGACCATGCTTAGTCTTCTTAAGTGTATAGCCCGCTCTGTACGTATGTTTTGCCAGAAAGTAAATAGAATACGCCAGACCAATTAATACCCCTATTAATAAGTTGGTGATAAGGATGGCAATTACAGTAATAATAAAAGGAAGAAACTGTTCGCGTCCTTGTTTGTACACCGAGAGAATCATAGAGGGTTTTGCCAGGTTATAACCCGTACGAATCAGTATTACTGCCAGTACACAATACGGTATCTTATTTACTAATCCTACAGCAAACAGTACCACCAGCAATATCCATAATCCATGAGAGAAAGAAGAAAGCTTTGTTTTAGCTTTAGCTTCTGCATTGGCAGCGCTTCTAACAATAACTGCTGTTACAGGTAGCCCTCCTATCAATCCACTAATGGTATTACCCACTCCTTGCGCTATCAGTTCTCTGTTTTGTGGCGTTATTCTATTGCTCGCATCCAGCTTATCTATTGCTTCTATACTCAACAAGGTTTCCAGAGTGGCTACAAAACAAATAACCACTGCATTTTTCCATATAGCCGCACTATGCATTATGCCAGAAAAATCAGGGAATCGTACCTGAGAAAACACATTCTTAGGTACGTTTACAAAATGAGAAGGCAGCAACTTTATCGATGGGAAAAAGTATTGTACAGCAATACTAATCATTACCCCAAATACAACTGTAATAAACGATGCGGGTAAAAAGGAGATGAGCTTGTACAACCATCTTTTCCATGCTATCAGAAAGAGTATTGAGGAAATAGAAACAATCAATATCCCCGCAGAAAAACTGTTGCGGATATCATCTATATTCTGAAAAGCATGATTGAACGTAATAATATTAAACAGCTCATTACTCCAGAACATCGACTTATCGTAACCAAATAATACAAAAGGAATTTGCTTGGAGATAAGGATAATCCCAATGGCGGCCAGCATACCTTTAATAACTGCCGATGGAATAAAGCTCGTAAATCCTCCCAGCTTAAAGATGCCCAGTAATATCTGCATTAATCCAGCCAGCGTAATAGCCAGAAATAAAAACGGATGTCCCCCTGTTTCATGAATGGCAGCAGCACAAATAGCTGTCAAACCCGCAGCGGGACCACTAACACTTAAAGGAGATTTACTAATCAGCGATACAATTATACCGCCAACGATTCCTGCAGCAAGTCCTGAATATACCGGAACCCCCGAGGCTAATGATATGCCCAGACAAAGTGGCAATGCAACAAAAAATACCGTAATACTGGCCTTGAAATCATGTTTCAGAAATGCAAGAAAGTAAAACTTTGATTTTCTGCTGATTAATTGCATACTATATTACATTTTGTTACCAAGGAGATAGGAGTCAGGAGACAGGAGATAGAATAATACATTTGTCTTTTGCCATTGTATTCCATTTTCAAATTATCAAATCTTCAAATTGTCAAATTTGTATTCTGTATTCCATTTTCAAATTGTCAAATCTTCAAATTATCGAATTTGTATTCTGTATTCCATTTTCAAATTGTCAAATCTTCAAATTATCAAATTGGTATTCTGTATTCCATTTTCATATTATCGAATCTTCAAATTATCGAATTTGTATTCTGTATTCCATTTTCAAATTATCAAATTGGTATTCTGTATTCTCCTGACTCCTATCTCCTCACTCCTAACTCCCCAAACTATAGTTTCTCGTACAATGCTCTCAGCTTTTCTCTGGTCATAATACTTTCCCAGTTCTTACCCAAAGCATTCTCCCACAATGGTTTCATTCCCAGGCTCACATTCAACATCGCATCAAACTGCTCTTCCGATAAACCATTGCAGATACCTACCGGTATATCTATATTATTCTCTGCCACCATTTGCTTAAACTCCTTTACGCCTGCAGGATAGTATTCTTCCAGATGGTTCATAACTATACAGTTGCCAATTCCATGTTTGGTGCCCAGTAAATAACTCAAACCGTAACTCACCGCATGTGCCACACCCACCTGAGAATACGCAATACTCATACCGCCGGCATAAGAAGCCATCATCAGCTTATCGTCATTAGCATCATTCCATGCCTTGTTACCAAGAAATATATCCTGACAAAGCTGCAATGCTTTTTCGCCATAACTCTTACTAAATTCATTCAGGAAGGTTCCTTCCAAGCTTTCTATACAATGTATATAACAGTCCATACCGGTATAAAAACGTTGATTAGCAGGAGCATCCTTTGTTAATTCAGGATCCAGCACTATCTGATCGAACGGGGTAAAGTCGCTGTTCATACCCAATTTTCTCACTGGTCCTGTCAGTACCGTCGTTCTGCTTACTTCGGCACCCGTACCACTAAGGGTAGGAATACCCGCTTTATATACCCCAGCAACTTTTACAAGGTCCCAGCCCTGATAGTCGGCCGAAGAACCCGTATTATTCATCATCAGCGAAACAGCTTTTGCCAGATCCATCGCACTACCGCCACCAATACCTATAATACCACTCACGGTACCAAACTCTTCTTTCAACTCTTGCGCCAGTTTATCTACCTGCATCGTCTTCGGCTCATACGTAACATCTACAATTAATATCTTATCTTTTCCTCTCAATGGAATACGGCTCGCCAGTGGTTTGCCCTCAAAAAAATGATCCAATAGAAATATCATTGGCGCATCTCCCTTACGGTGTGGAGCCAGTATTTCGTCCAGCTGATTAAAACATCCTCTACCAAAAACTACATTGCTTACCAATTTCAAATTACGGAATTGCATATCAGTATTATTTAGATTAATTCCGGCAAAGGTGTTGATTACATTTTTAATAATCAACAAGTTTTTCTATTTCGGTAAAATCTCCTCCTATATACGTTACATAATTGTTTAATATAGCCCTGCGGTATGACAACTATCATAAATAATGATACTTTTGCCCACGTATTTTCAGATTAAGATTATTTAGAACACATGCCTCACGTAAAATTTTCGCACGATAACGCTGCCTTTTTCAATATTCTCAGAAAAAGAGTCAACGATTATTTCAAAACAAAAAACATTAAGCCTACCGGCAATATGGCGCTCTACAGCAAGACCATCATTCTTGCTATCGCCTTTCTGGCCGCCTATATCGATCTTGTTTTTATCCATCAGCCAGCCTTTGTTTCTATCGTCGTTTGCTGCATTACTGGGTTAGTCATGGCCGCTATAGGGTTCAATATTTTTCACGATGGTGCCCACGGTAGCTATTCTTCCCGCAAAACCATCAATCATATTATGGCCTGCTCCCTCAATGTTATGGGAGGAAGCTCTTATATATGGAAACAAAAACACAATATCAATCATCACTCCTATACCAATATCGAAGGGCTCGATGATGATATCGATATCAAACCTTTCTTCCGCACCAATACTTCGCAGAAGCGCTACTGGTTTCATCGCTTTCAGCACATCTATAGTTTTGTGTTGTACGGACTTACCTACCTTACCTGGGTGTTTCAGAACGACTTTACCAAGTACTTCCGTGGCAAAATCTCCGATCATTCCACCATGAAGAAGATGAAACTGTCCGAGCATATTATGTTCTGGGTTACCAAGGTTACCTACCTGTTCACCTTCCTCATTATTCCGGCTTATGTGGTGGGTATTAGTCACCTCATTATCGGTTACAGCATCATTGCTTTTGTTTGTGGTATCGTCATCGCTTTTGTGTTTCAACTGGCACACCTGCATCAGGCGGCCGAGTTTGTGCTACCTACCAACAACGATCATTATGAAGTAGAAAACGAATGGGCAATCCATCAAATACATTCTACCATCAACTTCGATACCCGCAACAAGCTGGTTTCCTGGTTCTGTGGAGGCCTCAACTTTCAGGTAGAGCATCACTTATTTCCTAAAATCAGTCATGTGCACTATCCACAGATCAATAAGATTGTAAAAGATACCTGCAAGGAGTTCAATATTCCTTACAACGAGTTTCCCAACACCTTCAGCGCCATTCGCTCGCACCTGCAGTTCTTGAAGTTTATAGGAAGAGCAGCATAAACAAGGGGGCAAATGTGCTGATGTGATAATTAGCTAATGTGCTAATTTAATACAAAACACATCTTTAAGCTGTGAGAAATACATTTAACCATAGTGTAGCTACGAAATTATATATGTATGTTAAGAAATGAAATGTGTTTCTTGATAACATACATGTGTGTGTAGCGGAATAATATGTTTGAGCCTGAAACAGATGTTTCTTTATTAAAATAGTTAGTGTAGTTGTTGCCAAAGCAAACTTGAGTAATGCGTGGACTTACATAAATATAGAGAAATGGAAATATGTTGCTAGCGAAATAGTGTTTTTATGTATAGTTGTAAAATGTGTGTGTAGCGGAATAGAATGTAAGTGTAAAGGAAACAGCATAAGTATATAGTGCAACGCAACGTTATTTTAAAAAGAGTGCGCGTAATTGTTGTGGAGGATAATGAATTTATTGAAATAAGATAAGCATGTATGAAGATTGAGCGAGCGCAAAGGACAGTAGCGGTATCCTTTTTTTTGCTAACATTTATGTATAATAAAGAGATACGAAAAGCAAAAAAAAGATACAAGTGGATGGCCTGACCCGAAGGGATGCGCCCAAAATCTAATTGACAATTGATGATGGATAATAGAGAATAAATACAATGAAAGGCAGAATATAAAAACTAAAGAATACAAATACAGTACTTAGACAATATAAAAGACAAAGTCCCGGAAAGTAAAACTCTCCGGGACTTTGTCTTTTATATTACTGATTATATTAATCTTCAAAGTGAAGCGAGAACATGATCATTCTGGATTGTAGCTTATCAAATACGCTGGAATACTTTAAGTTTGGATCTCTCTCCAGCACATTGGTTAGGCCATAACCAAATTTAATTTCGGGAGTAAGGGTAAAATATTCGAGGAAGAAGTTGAAGCCAACGCCTATCTCTAAACCAAAATCATCCTTTTTAAGTTTCAGTAACCAATCGTTATTAAAACCACCATTCTGATTGCCATCGTTGCTTACTACATTAATATCGTATTTGCCGCCAAATAAGAGATAAGTACGGAAATTGTGAATTCTATCCGAATTGAATTTTATCTGCAAAGGAAAATTCCACATAGTGGTAGGCATTGTTCTCGTTTGCGAAGTAGGCTCATACAATGCTGGATGATTGATGGTGTAACTAAAATACCTTGCGCCGCCCAATACCAGCTGCGGATTGAAACGCAACTGAAATCTTCTGCTTAATCTTAGTGTACCATGCAAACCAAGGGCAATACCCCCCGACTGACCAGGTTCGGCAATCATGACGCTATCGCTTGCCAGAAACTTGGAAGATTTGGTAGGGCTTAAATAACAGGAATTATACCCCAGCGTAAGACCGAAATAGTAAGGCATATTATCATGCTCGGCACGATACGTTTCGAAGCGTTGCGCCTGCAATTTTACCGATACAATCAGTAGCAATATGATGCTTGTAATTATTTGCTTCCGCAATAGATGCTGCATATTCCTAAGCTTAACGATTTAAAATAAGTATCCTTGTATCCTACACTATCAAGTATTTTCTGAAAGTTTTCTCCTTCTGGAAAAGCCTGTACACTATCATTCAGATAACTATATGCCGCCTTGCTGCCAGAGAATAGTTTGCCTAATCCTGGCGTTATAGTCTTCATATAGAGTGTATATATTTTTTTGAACCCGGTCTGTTTTGGTTTGGAAAATTCCAGCACCACCAGTTTACCGCCCTTCTTTAATACGCGGCGCATTTCGGATAATCCCTGCTCGAGATGTTCAAAGTTGCGAACGCCAAACGCTACGGTGATAGCATCGAAAGTTTCATCGGGAAAAGGAAGATTTTCGCTATCGGCCTGTTGCAATACAATACTTTCCTGCAAGTTAAGTTTCGCTATTTTCTTTCTTCCCAGTTCCAGCATTCCGTTGCTGATATCAATACCAGTAATATGCTGAGGTTTCAGCATTTTATAGGTCATCAATGCTACATCGGCAGTACCGGTAGCTACGTCCAGTATTTTCTTTGGTTGTAAATCTCTAAGCTGGTTAATGGCTTTTCGTCTCCAGACAATATCTATACCGCCGCTTAGAAAGCGATTTAGAAAGTCGTAGCGGAATGCGATGTTATCGAACATTTCAGCTACCTGTTGCTTTTTAGTAAGCCCGCTTTCTTTGTCGGGCACTATTGTATCGTGTTCAAATTGTACCATTACCGCGAAGATATTGATTTATCAATGTATGGTGGTTTGTGTTGCCATCTTTAACCCCTCTTTTGCAGTTGGTTTGTTGCTAAATTGGGCTAAACCTTGATTATTTTCGTGAGTGACGTGAATCGTGAGTCGTGAAAAATACAACATAACTTCCTCACGACTCACGATGTATTCTCACGAAACTCACGAAAGTAAGTATCCAATATAAATTAGTTCTTGCTTAAATAATGCAAGGTATTGCTGTTGTTGTCATCAAAAACCAGCTTACAGTAATCATTAATTTCCTGAGCTGTGATGGCATGATAACGTTCCAGTTCGGTGTTCATTAAAGTTGCATCGCCAAGCGTTTCGTAGAAAGCCAGACTATTTGCCCGGTTCATCACGCTGATATCTTCAAACGCAATTACACTCTCTGTTTTATTCTTTATTTTCTGCAATTCATTGTCGGTAATCAGCTCCTTTTTCATCAGCTCTATTTCTACCATCAAAGCCGCTTCGGCATCTTTCATAGACACTCCTTTTACCAGCTTGCCGTCAACGGTTAGTAATCCTGGTTCGATGGTGCCATAATGGTAGCAATCTATAGAAGAAAATAACTGTTGTTCCTTCACCAGTCGCTGATGTAAACGAGAAGAGGCACCACCGCCAAGAATCTCGGTAATAAGATCGGAGATATAATATGATTTATCAAGACGACCGCCCATGTGCCATGTTTTTAACAACAGATCCACCGGTACATCGGCTTTTACTTCCATTGCTCTTGGGGCAGTCTGAGGTGGTTCTACTGGTAGATTACGAACATATTTTTCGCCCATTGGTATTGGGCCAAACCATTTCTCCGCCAATCCCTTTACCTGTGCAGATGTTACTTTACCAGCCACTACCAGCACAGCATTTGCCGGACGGTAATGCTTGAAGAAAAAGGCTTTTACCTCTTCCATCTTCACGTCTTCTACATGCTTTAGTTCTTTGCCAATAGTCATCCAGCGATAAGGGTGTGATTTATAAGCCAGCTCCCTCATTTTATGCCAAACATCGCCATAAGGCTTGTTGATATAGTGTTCCTTAAATTCTTCGCAAACCACTTTTCGCTGTACTTCCAGACTTTTCTCGCTAAAAGCCAGACTTAACATACGGTCACTCTCCAGCCAGAAAGCTGTCTCCAGATTCTCGGCAGGTAGCTGACAATAATAGTTGGTAATATCGTTGGTAGTATAGGCGTTGTTTTCGCCTCCAGCCATTTGTAAAGGCTCGTCGTATTCTGGTATATTTATGCTACCGCCAAACATAAGGTGTTCGAATAGGTGAGCAAAACCTGTCTTTTCTGGGTTCTCATCGCGGGAGCCTACATTATACATAATGTTTACTACCGCAACAGGGGTAGAATGATCTTCGTGCACCAAAACCGTTAAACCATTATCCAAAACAAACCTATCAAACTGAATCATACTTTAATCCCTGTTTAGCTGGGGTGTGCAAATATATTAGTGAAAGGAGTACTAAATACTTAGGTTAATACAAAAGGAGATAGAATACAGGAGTCAGGAGAATACATTGATTTGAAGACTTTAAGATTATCCCTAATCCTCTGTCTTTATTAATCACGACTCAGGAATTCACGACTCACGATATTTCTATTGTCCTTCTTCGAACTTCTTTCTTGCTGCTTCGGCTTTTTTAAAATCCAGCACTACGCCGTTTATACAATAGCGCAAACCAGTAGGTGGTGGGCCATCATTAAATACATGGCCGAGGTGAGAATTGCATCTGCCACACTCTACTTCTGTTCTTTGCATACCATGAGAACTATCGGGTTTGTAGATAATAGAAGTTTTAGAAATGGTTTCGTAAAAGCTTGGCCAGCCGCAGCCACTTTCAAACTTTGTATCGCTTTTAAATAAAGGGTTTCCGCACACTGCACAATAATAAGTACCTACTTCTTTAAAGCTTTCGAACTTGCTGGAATAAGGTCGTTCAGTTCCTTTTTCTCTCGCTACTCTATATACTTCTGTGTTTAAAATTTTCTTCCACTCTTCTTCAGGCTTTACCACTTTACTGGTATCCGTATGGGAATAATGTTTGTTGTTTTCTTCCATATTATTTGTTGTTTTATTTTGAGATTTACAAGCTGTAATTAATGTACAAATCAACAGCATTGAAGAGAATATTCCTTTCATAACGTTCATAAAATTAGTGAATAACAGTTTTAAAAATGTAAAGTTCAGTTTAGGCTCTGTAAAAGGAAATAAAAAAAAGGTTGATTGGTATGTTAAACGTTAATGATAAAACTGTTTATTTGCGCAAATAGCAAACAAGTAAGCCTAATGTTAAACATAATTCTTTTTGGTCCTCCAGGCAGTGGAAAAGGTACACAAAGTGAGAAATTAGTAGAAAAGTACCATTTAATACATCTTAGTACGGGTGATTTATTACGTAAAGAAATTGCCGCAGAAACCCCTTTGGGTATTTCTGCAAAGGCATTTATGGATGATGGAAAACTGGTGCCGGATGATGTAGTAATTGGGATGATTGGTAATTGTATAGATGAAAACTTTCATGCAAAAGGAATTTTGTTTGATGGATTTCCAAGAACAGTTACGCAGGCAGTTGCTTTAGATCTTTTACTTTCCCATAAAAGTACGCCAATAAAGAAGGTGCTCTTTTTAAAAGTAAATGAAGATGAGTTAATCAAACGATTAGTGAAGCGTGGCGAAACCAGCGGAAGAGCAGATGATGCTAATCCTGAAATTCAAAAAAGAAGACAAGTAATTTATAAAGAGCAAACCTTACCAGTATCCGACTATTATGAGCAGTTTGATAAAGTTGTAAACGTAGAAGGGATTGGAACAATTGATGATATTTTCAATTCACTTTGTGAAGAGATAGATAAAGTAAGCCTTGAAGTAGAATAGAAGTTTACTAAGGATAATTAAAAGCGGATAGTGTATTTACACTATCCGCTTTTTTGTTTATAGAAATTGTTACAGGATATGTTTTCTCAATAATTTTGTATCTACCTAATCATTGCTAACTATTTATTGGACCAGTATGAAAAAGTTATTCATCATTTTAATTACGCTATTTACTTGTGCTACTACCCTTCCTGCACAAAACTTTTTGAACAATATTGAAGGTCGAAATACGACCTCTTTAAATGGAAGGTGGCAATACATAGTAGACTGGTACAACCGAGGTACTGGTATGGGGATTTATAAAGATAAAAAAGCAGAGAAGCCAACAGAATTTATTGAATACGCATTTACCAACGAGCAGGAAATGAATATACCTGGTGACTGGAATTCGCAAGATCCTCATTTGTTTTATTATGAAGGTAATGTATGGTTTAAGAAAGTGTTTGACTATCAACCAAAAGACAATAAAAGATACTTTATATACTTTGGAGCTGTAAACTATCAATCTGATGTATACCTGAATGGAAAACTATTAGGAAGCCATGAAGGCGGGTTTACTCCTTTTCAGTTTGAAGTTACCGATTCTTTAAAAAGGGGAATCAATAAACTGATAGTAAAAGTTAATAGCCAACGGAGAGAAGATGCTATACCTGCCATGAATTATGACTGGTGGAATTATGGCGGCATTACCCGTGAAGTATCTATAATAGAAACCCCTAAGCATATTATAAAAGATTATTTTATTCAATTAAAGAAAAGAACTACGAATGAAATAGAAGCGTGGGTGAAAGTTGATAAAGGGATAAGTAATAAAAATATTGTTTTATCAATTCCTACCGCTGGAATTAAGAAGACATTGACAGTAGATTCTGTGGGAGATGCAGCTATTGCATTTAAGGCGGATGTAAAACTATGGTCTCCAGAAACACCTAATCAATACCTTGTTTCTTTTGTATCGGAGGAAGAAACCATCAGCGAAAAAATAGGGTTTAGAAGTATTGAAGTTAAAGGGGCTGATATTATACTAAATGGTAAACCGATATTCTTAAAAGGGGTTAATTTTCATGAAGAAGTACCACAAAGGGTAGCAAGAGCAACTTCTATAGAGGACGCCAGACAATTGTTGCAATGGGCCAAGGAGCTTGGTTGCAATTTTGTACGGCTTACACACTATCCTCAGAGTGAACATACCATAAGAATGGCTGAGGAAATGGGTATTATGTTGTGGGAAGAAATTCCTTTATGGCAAGGCATCGCATTTGATAATCCTGTTATATTAAAGAAGGCGGATAATATGCTGAAAGAGATGATTAGTCGCGATAAAAATCATTGCAGTATTATTATCTGGAGTATTGCCAACGAGACTAAACAGTCGAATGATAGAAATAATGTATTGACTAAAATGGCGGGCATAGTTCGTGGACTGGATGATACCCGATTAGTATCTGCCGCCCTGTATCAGTTTACCAGAGAAGGGAATAAAATTATGGTCAACGATACCCTTTGTAAGGTGTTGGATGTGATAGCTTTAAATAGCTATCTGGGTTGGTATCAGCCATGGCCGGAAGGAGATGGAAATGTTGTGTTTCAAACTATTGTTCAGAAGCCAATCATTATGACTGAGTTTGGTGGAGAATCGAAATATGGACAACATGGAACAGCTGATTCGGCAGGCTTGTGGAATGAAGAATATCAGGAAAAGTTGTATAAAGACAATCTGATGATGATGCGTAAAATGCCTAATCTAAGAGGAACCTGCCCATGGGTGCTGGCTGATTTTAGAGCCCCTAACAGGATGAATATTACTTATCAGAATGGGTGGAACCGTAAAGGTTTATTATCCGACAAAGGCGAAAAGAAAAAAGCCTGGTATATCATGAAGGCGTTTTATGATAGCAAGTAGGGTTAAAGTAAGGGGCAATACAAATTCTACAAAGCAAGAGAAACATTGTTTTTGACATGTGCTAAAGTATGCTGCCTTTATCTCGGGAAATTATACTTCAACTTCCGGAAAGCTCTGTTTATTCTTAGTGCTATTTTATCAAAAAGACTTCGATCCTGGCTCAAAGGTTTTTCGGTGAAAGGTTCTTTCTTTTTCACTACTATAAAATGGTAGTCATTTTGCACCCATACACTGTATGTTTCAAAATAATCCAGCACTAAAGAAGCTTTTGCAAAAGAGCTGATAAGCTGCTCTATATAAATGGGCTGATCAATTTCCTGCAAGGCATCGGGATTATTCTTTTGATCGTAAAGGGTATAATCTGCGTTAGGAAGGTTGATGATAATCTGCGAGCCCTCTTTCATCCAGGAGCTTAGTTTTAAAAATAAATCATCATGTGTTTCGGCGGGGATGTGTTCTAATACATCGAACAATAAAATCCAGTCGTATGGTTTATTGTTTGGAATGAAATCAAATATATCGGAGGCGTAGAAAGAGAGATTAGGGTGTAGTAAATGCTTCTTAGCATATTCGATAGATTTAGGACTTAAATCCATTGCTTCTATGCTACCTGTTTTAATCTTCTTTGATAATAAGTAAGTGATTCTGCCAATTCCACAACCAATTTCCAGCACATTTATGTTGGAAGGAATACCTATTTTAGAAAGCCTTTTATAGAGGCTATATATACGGTCGTTTAATCCAGACTCCACCTGATAGGTTACATAATTATCATAGAATTCTTTAGCACTCATTTATTTTATTTTTAAACCAACTATCTGTGCAAATATATACAGCAAGATAAGCTGACAATATTTGGCTTTATAGGATACATAAAATTGATTGAATTAAGAGCCGTTTTTTCTGTTTAATAAAAAGTTACGAAATCGTTTTCTTTATTAAACTGATTGATTTTTGGAACAATAATCATTACGACTTTCCTTTGTGGTGAGGTTGATTCTGAATGGGTTCTATTTATAATAAAAATGTTCATGTGTCATGATAGACGCAATTGCTTATGCTCGTGCCGGTTTGCTTGGAAATCCTTCGGATGGCTATAATGGTAAAACCATCAGTGTAATTGTAAAAAATTTTGCGGCCAAAATACTTTTACATGAGTCCCCGTTATTACATATAAAATCTGCTGAGTCTGATTCAAACAGGTTCAAGAGTATTCATGAATTAAAAGAAATTGTAAGTTCTATTGGTTATAATGGTGGTATTCCTATTATAAAAGCTACCCTAAAAAGATTCTGTGATTATTGCGATGATAATGGAATAAGACTTGCCCCTAAAAATTGTACTATATATTATAGTTCCAATATTCCAAGACAGGTTGGTCTGGCTGGTTCGAGTGCTATAATTATTGCTACCTTAAGAAGTTTAATGGAGTATTATGAAGTATCTATTCCTTTAGAATATTTACCAACACTGGCATTGTCGGTAGAGCAAAAAGAACTTCATATAAATGCGGGTCTACAGGATCGTGTAATACAATGCTATGAAGGTTGTGTGTATATGGATTTCAGTAAATCTATAATGGCTCAAAAGGAGTATGGTTATTACGAAAGGTTACCCATAAATAAATTACCTAATCTTTATCTGGCTTATAAGACCAGTCTAAGCAAAGTGTCTGGTGTAGTGCTGAATGATATTAAAACCAGGTACGAAAAAGGGGAAGAACATGTAATTAATACCTTAAATGATATAGCAGCTCTTGCTGATAAAGGTAGGGAGGCGCTCTTAGCAGAAGACTATGGTGCGCTTGGGGAGTTTATCAATCAGAATTTTGACAACAGAACAAAGATTATGAATATCTCAGCGCAGAATATGGAGATGATTCAGGCTGCAAGAAGTTGTGGAGCATCCGCGTCGTTTACTGGTTCTGGAGGTGCTATTATAGGTATTTATAAGGACAATGATATGTTGCAAAACCTGGTAAATAATTTAAAGAAAATAGATGCAAGAGTTATTAAACCTGATATAAATTAAAAAGAGTATATGATTAAAAAAGCGGTTATACCAGCTGCAGGGTTAGGTACAAGATTTCTGCCTGCAACCAAAGCTTCTCCCAAAGAAATGTTGCCAATTATAGATACTCCAACTATTCAATATGTGGTGCAAGAGGCTGTAGATTCTGGTATTGAAGACATTCTGATTATTTCTGGCAGAGGCAAAAGGGCTATTGAAGATCATTTTGATAGAAACTTTGAGCTGGAACAAAGGATAAAAGAAAAGGAAGATGAGACGTACAATGAAATAATGAACCTTTCAAGTCTTGCCAATATTTATTTTATCCGTCAGAAAGAAATAAATGGTTTGGGAGATGCTATTATGTATGCCCGTCAGCATACTGGTAATGAGCCTTTTGCAGTATTGCTGGGTGATACTATTGTAGATTCGGTAATACCTGTTACTCAACAATTGATGGATATTTATGAGCAATATAAAAGCACGGTAATTGCTGTAGAAGAAGTGCCAAGAGATAAAGTATCCCGTTATGGAATTGTAGGAGGAGAAGAGTTGTCGGATAAGTTGATGCGATTAAACCAATTGATAGAAAAGCCTGCAGTAGAAACATCTCCTTCTAATCTTGCTATTGCCGGAAGGTATATACTTACACCAGGAATTTATAAAGCATTAGAAAAAACACCAAAAGGAAAAGGAAACGAATTGCAGTTGACTGATGCATTAATAGAATTATTAAAGACGGAATCTATTTATTCTAAAACCTTTGAAGGTAAAAGATACGATATAGGCAATAAGCTGGACTTTATAAAAACTACCATAGAATTTGCATTGAAAAGAAAAGAATTTTCTTCCGATGTATTAGCTTTTATGAAGGAAATAATAAGGGACTACGAGAAGGCAAATTAGTTGGGATCACAGAAAAACTAAAGACTAAAAAAGAAAAACTAAATATAGACAAAGCATATTAATATAAAAGCCTGAAGAGAAATCTTCAGGCTTCTTTATAGGTAGATAAACAGCATTCCTTAAAAATCTTTCATTCTGCCACCACCATTTTCTCTCATGCTCCTCATGGCGCCCCTCATAAAGGAAGGCATTTTCCCGTCTTTTTTATCATTAAATCTGCGAAGATTATAAGTAAATGTCAGCTGCGCATAACGGGTGAGGGTATTGGTGCGACTATCGGTAATGGTATTATTACTTATGGAACGACTAACGCTGGTATTCTGATTGAGTAAATCAAAAACAGAAAGCTTTAGTTCTCCTGCTTTATTCTTTAAAAATTGTTTAGCAATATAAGGATTCAACAAGGGCACACTGGTATTATAACCCGCTGTTCGATTGCCACTGTAGGTATAATCGAACTGGGTAGCAAACATCCACCCCGACTTACTATAATAAGTAGCTTCTACCGAAAAACTCTGGGTAATATAATTAGCATTTTGAGATGGCTGTAAACTATAAGAAGCTATATTATAATTAGTTGCAGTTTTAAAATTTACATCAAACTTCTCCGACATATTAGAGGTCCAGCTGATCGTTTCACCCATAGTAGTATTGTGGGTAAAGTTGCTGGCGCCATCTACCAGGTTCTGACTTTGACTATAAGATAGATTAGTAATAAAGCTTAGATTAGATTTAGGTTTCTTTAATGGGAAACCATAATTGAAATAACCATTAATATTATAAGTGCCATCCAAGTTTACCGGCATGGTAGTTTGAGAGCCTCTTTTTACGCCCGGACCTTTGCTATAAACAATAGAATTCTGAATATCATTTACGATTGTGCTGGCGTTGATAGAAGCAAAGATGACTCTTTGAGTAGCCATATCGAAGTTGGTGTACAGAAAACGAAAACTATGGGTAAACTGTTGCTGCAAAAATGGATTTCCTTTACTAAAATTAATCGAATCGTTGGTGGTTGTTACTGGCTGCAATTGAGAGACAGAAGGCTGTCCAGTTCTGCCGGTGTAAAATACTTTCAGGTTTTTTGATTTAGTAAAATTGTATGTAAAGTTTGCAGTTGGTGTAATGTTGGTGTATTGCTGATTAATGGTTGCAACTTTAGTATGATTAATACTATTTAGTTCGCCCATTTGAACGCCTGTACCAATATTAAAATTGTACTTAGCATTCTGTAATCTATAGCTTAAAGTAACCCTATTGGAATGATACGTATTTTCGAAATCGTTGCTAAAAGCGGAGTCGAAAATATGTTGCTGATTATACGTAAAACGCTCTGCGGTATTCTTTGAATAATTGAAATTGTAATTAATCTCTATCATCTGATTCTTTGCCAGCGGTTCAGTATAAGAAAGGGTGGGACTAATACTGAATCCACTACTGGAAGTTACTATATTTTGCAGGATAGAATCGGTATGGGTGGGTGTAAAATAATCGTTTACAGAATTGTTGTTTAATGTACCATCGTTATTACTTTTCTGAATGCTTAGTGCGAGAGAGGCGGTACGGAAGTTTTTCTTGAACTTGTGTTTCATGGCCATATCTACACTACCACTATAGCCACTATTGTTTTGAGAAGAACCGTATTGGTTGTTGTAAATAGATGTTTTATTTTGTGTTGACAGATTACTTAACTGACTGGTAGTATAATCTGTTTTTTGAAAGCTGATATTAGGACGGATAGTAAGCATATTACTGGAATCGAAATTCTCTTCCAGATTAAGATTTATCCGATGATTATAATTCATCTTTATATTTCTTTCCGATTGAGTATTAAAGTTGCTGGAGTCGGCTGTAATGATATTCTGTGTAAGGCTATTCTGTACAATACTATTGTGCTGCTGGTTGTAAAAATAACTGCCCGAGAAGGTAGAATTATTCTTCCAGTCCTGACGCATATTAGTACCACCACTCCAGGTAGTGGTAATGCCGTTTCCTGTGCTACCTCCTCCGCGGCCTCCTCTACCTCCGCCTGTTCCAAGGATATCCTGATTGGAGAAGTTTTGCTTGTTTACATCATTCGCTTGACCCAATGCTGAAACCTGATTGGTATTATTAAAGCGATGAAAGTTGAACATTTCATCAAAAGTTTCGTCGGTTCCTGCGGCAGCTACTGCTTTACCAAAGTACCCCTTTCTTTTATCCTTCCTGGTGGTGATATTGATCGTTTTTACCCTGTTGCCATCATCAAAACCAGTGAACTTACTTTGATCGCTAAGGTCATCGAATACCTGAATTTTATCTATTACATCGGGCGGTAAATTCTTGGTAGCCATTTGAGGATCATCGCCAAAGAATCTTTTACCATCTACCAGTATTCTTTTTACCTGTTCGCCCTGTGCTTTTACAGTCCCATCGGAAGCCACCTCTACCCCTGGCAATTTCTTCAACAAATCTTCGGCAACTGCATTGGGTTTAGTCTTAAAACTGGAAGCATTAAATTCCACCGTATCCTTCTTCATTACAATAGGGCTTTGAACCAACACTATGTCATTTAAATTAGTAGCCTTTGGTTGTAAGAAAACAGTTCCAACATCTACTTTGCTATTTATAACATTTATGGAAACCTTTTTATAAAATGGCTGATAGTTTAAAAAGATAATGTGAAGTAGATAGCTACCCGGTTTAATTCTTCTGAGTTCAAAGCTACCATCGGGTTTTGCAAGCACTACTTCTTCTATGGTAGAATCGGTAGCATCCAGCAAAGAAACGGTTGCATCTTTAAGGGATTGTTTCTGGGTACTATCTAGATCG
>CAIVPM010000030.1 GCA_903907815.1 uncultured Chitinophagaceae bacterium
GCAGCATCTAATGCTACTCCATAAGGAGAACTAAAGCCAGATCTCAGAGTAGTAATATGTGTACCAGTGGCATCCATCTTTTTAATGGCATTATTACCAAGATCTGCTACGTATATATTGCCAGCAGCATCTACTGCAACACCACTAGGTTGATTAAACCCTGACCCAAGGTTGGTGGTATGAGTACCAGTAGCGTCTATCTTATTTATGGTATTACCATTATTATCTACTACATATACATTGCCAGCAGCATCTACTGCTACTCCCGAAGTAAAGCTTATCATTGGCCCATAAGTGGTAATTGCAGTAACAGGTTTTAGTGCAGCAATAGGTGTTTCTTCTGTAAATGTACTCGAGTTGGTATAAGAAAAGTTAACTGGAACTGCTGTAATTGTTAAATTCAACGTCATCAAACTATCACAACCTGCTTTATTCAAACTATCAAATGTATAAGTACCACTTGCCGTGTAAGTGGTTCCATGCCAGGTATAACTTCCACAAGTTGTTACATTTAATGTGGCAGTGGTTGGCTGGGTAATGGTTAGGATTAAAGTAGCCGCACTATCGCAACCTATACTATTTGTAAGGTGGACAGTTTGGCTGCCTGCAGCAGAAAAAGTTAATCCATTCCAATTAAAAGGCAACGTATTAGCACATACGTTACTATCCTTACTTGAAGTTGTATTTGCACAAGAAATAGTAAATGTACCTGCAGACAATCCGGCACCAATATTATAATTAGAGGAAGCTGCAATATTGGCTGTTACCGTGTAAGCTCCTACAGTAGTAGGTATAGTAGCAGAACCATTGTACAAAATAATACTTACTGTACCACCTCCTGTGCCACTTACAGCAGCTGCAACTGCTACGCCAGTATAACCAATTGGGCTATTGCTGATGCTGAGTGTTGGCGTGGCTTTACTAATTGTGTAAGTACCTGCAGCCAAGGCTGTACCTGCATTATAATTATTAGTAGCTGCAATATTAGCAGTTACTGTATAAGCACCTGCAGCAGTAGGTATAGTAGCAGAACCATTGTATAGAATATTACTTACAGTACCTCCGCCTGTACCACTTACTACAGCCGCTACCGCAACGCCTGTATAGGAAATGGGATTATTGCTAATGCTGAGTGTTGGCGTAGCTTTATTAATAGTAAAAGTACCTGCTGTCAATGCAGTGGCTGTATTATAATTGGCAGAGGATGCTACATTCGCTGTTACTGTATAAGCACCTGCAGTGGTAGGTATAGTAGCAGAACCATTGTACAAAATATTACTTACAATACCTCCGCCAGTACCACTTACTACAGCTGCTACCGCAATACCGGTATAGCCAATTGGGCTATTGCTGATGCTGAGTGTTGGCGTAGCTTTATTGATAGTAAAAGTACCTGCTGCTATTCCGGCACCTGCATTATAATTGGCAGAGGCAGCAATATCTACTGTAACTGTATAAGCACCTGCAGCAGTAGGTATAGTAGCCGAACCATTGTATAAAATATTACTTACAATACCTCCGCCTGTACCACTTACTACAGCCGCTACCGCAACGCCTGTATAGGAAATGGGATTATTGCTGATGCTCAATATTGATGTGCCCTTATTAATTGTAAAAGTACCTGCGGCCAAGGCAGTGGCTGCATTGTAATTAGTAGAGGCAGCAATATCTGCTGTTACTGTATAAGCACCTGCAGCAGTAGGTATGGTAGCAGAGCCATTATATAGAATATTACTTATAGTACCCCCTCCTGTTCCACTTACCACAGCCGCTACCGCAACACCGGTATAGCCAATTGTACTATTACTGATACTGAGTGTTGGCCTAGTTTTATTGATAGTGTAGGTACCTGCGGCCAAGGCTGTACCTGCATTGTAATTGGTAGTAGCTGCAATATTAGCCGTTACTGTATACGCACCTGCAGCAGTGGGTATAGTAGCGGAACCATTGTATAAAATATTACTTATAGTTCCTCCTCCTGTTCCGCTCACCACAGCTGCTACCGAAACACCTGTATAGCTAGGGCTATTGCTAATGCTCAATATTGATGTACCCTTATTAATAGTAAAAGTACCTGCGGCCAAGGCAGTGGCTGCATTATAATTGGCTGAAGCTGCAATATTGGCTGTAACCGTATAAGTTCCTAAAGCAGTGGGTATAGTAGCAGAACCACTATACAATATATTACTAATAGTGCCTCCCCCTGTGCCACTTACGGCAGCCGCAACTGCTACGCCAGTATAACCAATTGGGCTATTGCTGATACTAATAGTGGGCGTGGCTTTATTGACCGTTAAAGTATTAGAGGTAGTATTAGCGGTAGGATTCAAATTTGCATCACCATTATAAACTACACTTACCACATAAGACGTAACTGAATAAGGTATAGTACTCGTTGTATAATTGATTGAAAAAGTACCACTACTACCAATAGTAGTAGTTTGTGCTACCCCATTGATAGTTACCGTTACTGTTTCGCCAACTGCAGGATAAGTACTACCATTACTACCTGCAGTTACTCTACCACTAATGGTTACAGATGCCGCACCATAAGTAATGGTAGGGCTTGTAGAGTTAATAGAAATTGTTGTATTTGCTTTATCTACCTGTATACTAGTAATATAATTGGTACTACCTGCTGTATTGGTAGCAGTGATAGTATAGTTTGCAGCCGCTGCATAAGCGGTAGGAGTGCCAGTAATAGTACCCTCAGCTTTAAAAGTAAGCCCTGCAGGCAAAGTAGGAGAAATACTGTAAGCAGCAACAACACCCCCTGCACCAGCAATTTTATTCAATACCGAATTGGTATAATTGGCTGCATACACATTGCCCGAAGCATCTACCGCCACACCATAGGGATTGGAAATAGTAGCACTACTTCCTATATAGGTTACCGCACTATTGGTCGCTATCTTCATAATAGAAGTAGTATTATCAATGGCTACATATATATTGCCGGCAGCATCAATATCTACATCGGTACATTTTACAGAAGAAACATTGGTAATGGTACCATTGGTGGCCACCTTTTTCAACAACCCATTTCCGTCATCTGCCACATACAAAATACCAGTAGCATCCACAACAAGTCCCATAGGATTGCTCCACCCCGATCCAATAGTTACAGGCGTACCATAAACACTACTGGAGTAAGGTATTTTTTTTATTGCAGCCCCTGTTTTATCAGATACATATACATTGCCCGCAACATCCAGACAAATCCCCCATGGCATATTCCAGGTACCGGGCAGGGTAGTAATGGTTCCATTGGCAGCCACTTTTTTCACCAGTTTATTGCCCCCATCTGCAACATATATATTGCCTGCAGCATCAACTGCTACATCAGTAGGAGCTGAAAACCCCGACCCAATGGCTACAGGAGTACCATACACACCACCTACAAAAGGTATTTTCTTGATTGCATTATTGGTGATATCTGCCACATACAAATTGCCCGAAGCATCCACGGCCACCCCTCCAAGGTGATTAAACCCAGAACCTAAAGTGGTTACAGTACCTGGAGTTGCAACCGTTCGGCCAACGGGGCTAATGATAGCAGTACCTACAGTAAAAGTATTGGTGGCTGGAAACGTAAAATTGGCAGGTGCATACTGCGCCTCTGCTATACCCACAAAACAACCAACACATACCAACAACAACCAGCATGCTACACTTACTTTTTGAACAGAACACTTTTTCATCACTATTATTTAAATATTTTACACCCTTCAAGCCTTTGCTGGAAGAGTATTACAATTATTGCATAATGAAGAAGCAGCATGTAAATGTTACCACCAAAAAAATGTAACGAAATGCGAAAAATAGTAACGAAATGCGATTTAACCCATTAAAAGGGCAAATAAGACAGTGTTTTCAATGCAGTAATACTGGTATTGCTCCTACTTATCAACAAAGTAAGAGCAGTATAAATTAAGAAAATCAATTTACACTAATTGCGTTTTTAATTATACTTTTTATACCTGCAAGGTTTAGAATATCAAATAGTACTCCTCTATTGGCAACAAAAAAATGGTATTCATTTCTCCATATTTTAACCCTTGATCCTTTTACTATTTGCCTTTAATTTGTATTCATTTTCAAATTGTCAAATCATCAAACTAGCACATTATATTACATGCCTTTTGTATTAAACCTTAAACGATTTCAACGTTAAACCTTGAACCTCTTAAACCTTTTAAACTCTCCCCAGCAGCACCTCCCGCTTCTCCTTCCTGATAGGCAATTCCACTTCCCCAATACAAACCGCCGTAGTTTTAATATTTTTAATATACTCATGATGAACTATATGGAATCGACTGATTTGGGTAAATTCAGCAGCGGGTAATTTGCCTAATATATCTGCAAAAGAGGCCCTCACAATCTCTTTCCTTCCGTCTACTAGATAGATATTAATATATACCTGATCATTCTCCAGATACAGTATTTCCGAATAGGGTATCTTTTTAAATTCATCCCCAATTTTAAAGAACAAATTTTCTGTCTTTGTAGGGGAGTCTTTTCTATTTCGCTCATAGTTTAGCATTGCAATTTCTATACAGGAAAATAAATCATGTTGCTTAAATGGTTTTACCAGAAACGCAAGCGGCTCCGTCAGCTTAGCTTTTTGCATGGTTGCAGCATCACAGTTGGCAGTAAGGTAGATAAAAGGTATAGCATATTGTTCATTAATTTTTTTTGCAAGATCTATCCCACTATACTGCGCCATAAGGTTTATATCCAACAATACAAGATCTGTAGCTATTTCATTCAGCTTTACAATTGCATGTTCGTAATCACCTACTGTAAATACTACATTGTAGCCAATATTAGTTAGGTACAAAGCAATGGTTTTGGCAATAATCACTTCATCTTCCACAATGCCTACCCTGATAGCTTCCATATTATTTATTTTTAAAATGAATAGTAAAACAACTGCCTTCTTTATATTCATACAGCACATTACCTCCCAGTTGTTCAGCAAGCCCCTTCATAAGTTCTATACCCAACGTGGTAGGCTGTTCAATATTAATACCTGTTTTCAAACCGGGTCCATTGTCGGTATACTGTAGCACATATTCCCCCTCCAATTCCTTGGTTAGACAAATACTTACAAAATTGGTTTGTGCTCCCGTTGGCAAATACTTATAAGCATTAGTTACCAGCTCGTTTACTATCAATCCCAGCGGCACCGCCTTATTTATGCCAAGCATCATTTCTGCTTCACCAATATTAAAAGATATAAATTGTTTACTAGGCTCAAATAAGGCAGCCACACTTACCACCAGATCTCTTATAAATGCATGAAAACAAATACTTTCCAGCGTATCATGCTGATAAAGATTTTCATGTATCAGGGCAATACTGTTTATCCTGCTTTGGCTTTCATTAAATGCATTCTTTATATTTTCATCTTTAATAGTTGCCCCTTGCAACTCCAGCAATCCAGATATTACCTGCAAATTATTCTTTACCCGATGGTGTATTTCTGCCAGCAACAAATCTTTATCTCCCAATGCTTTTCTCAATTCATAGGCATTGTTTTCCAGCGCCTGCGTTCTCTCCAGTACAATAATCTCCAGCTTCAATTTTGCGGCATTAAGGTTTCGGGTTCTGTAATAAAAAAACAAAACAAATAGTAACAGTATCATCAATATACAACCCACAATAAACCACCATCTAAGGTACACTGCCTTAAGCACAACAATAGGGATTGTAATTTCATTTTTATCCCATTGACCATTTTCCAGTTTAGCTTTTATTTTTAGGGTAAACTCCCCCGCAGGCAACCCACTAATTCTTAGCGATCCTTCTTCCAGATAATTCCAGACTTTATCAAACCCAACTATCTTGTAGGCGTAATGATGTATTCTTTGCTGATAGTCCAGTAAAGCAAAATCTACCGAAACAAATCTATCCCCCACTTCCAACACCATTTTATGGCTCAACTTAAATTCGTTAAAACAATCATGTAACAGATTAGTAGCAGCCGAAAACTTACTTAAATTAATTAATCTAAAGGGGATATCCAAAGCAGAAATTTCTTTATTTAATGTTTTGGGCAAAAAAGCATTCACCCCATTCATGCTACCAAAATAAAGCCAACCGTTGTTTGCTTTAAAAGAAGATATTCTATTAAACTCATTCGATGATAATCCGTCCTTGGTGGTGAATACCATACTGGTATTATCATGGGTATCAAATCTTACCAGACCATTATAAGTCCCAATCCATAAATATCCATCTTCATCCTGTTCTATCCGATACAAAATAGTAGAGGGCAATCCATCCATCATCGAAAACTGTTGTATAGTATTACTATTAGCATCAACAGCCTCATTCCACCTCCACTTATACAATCCGCTACCACCAGTAGCTATCCAACAGTCACCACGTTTATCTTCCAGCAAATCATACAGAACATCTATAGCTACATAATTATTTTTGCGAATGGTATATTTTCCATAATAATCTGATACGCGCAATTGATTATCTATACAATAAATCCCATTTTCTGCTACTGCAATAACGCCTTTGGTTTTGCTCCACATTATCTTGTAGACGCTTTTTGGCATAGGGATATTGCTGGATAAATAAGGCAACTTGGTAGTATTCCCACTATGTATATTATAACAGTAAATACCCGAAATCCTCCCAGAAAGAATGATACTGTCAGAAAATTTATACAACGACCAGTTCTCCCCGTCTTCAACAGTATCCATTACGGTAAACGAATCACTTACTGTATCAAACTGTACTAAGTGATACCCCCCTATGTATATTCTATCCTTATCATGCAGCATAGCGTAACTCATGCCTCCCTTATCCTTTCCCTTTTTCAACACCTCTTTTTTCTCAGAATGTACTATTACATCACTGTATACATTGGCATAAACAGTTGGTGCTGTTTTTTCTTCGGTTACATAAAGCCCCCTTGTTTGATTACAGTTA
>CAIVPM010000031.1 GCA_903907815.1 uncultured Chitinophagaceae bacterium
ACAAATACATTATTTTAAATGCTGAAGGTTAAATGTTTAATGGAACAAATACAAATACATTATTTTAAATGTTGAAGGTTAAATGTTTAATAAGTACAGACTCTAGTTTAGAGGCTTGGCAGATTTTGGGGATTAAACTTTTGGGAGGGAATTCTATCTTTTTATTGACTACCTGCTTTTTTGTTTCTTAATTCCTTTTTAAGGACAGGCAGCAAAGTTGGTAAAAGAGTTATCTGAAAAGAGTTGCTAAAAGAAAAATAATGAATACAAAAATTTTATTTAGAATGATTAGATTGCCTTCTTTTATTATCAATATGTTATAAACAATTTCAAAAAATTAGTTTATCCTGATAAATATCTGTTTCTTGGATACGTCTAATGCCTATTTTTACACCCAAATTTTGGATTGCCATTCATAAATCTCTCATTATGTACAAAAAGATTATTACCCTCTTTTCGTTTTTATTATTAGTTAGTGCAAGTATTTTCGCTGCCGATGCAACAAGTGTTGTAAAGGATGCAAAAGCAACTAAAAGCCCTGCTGGGCCTAAGTTTGTAGCAGGCAGTGCTTATGTATGTCCTACGAATGCAAGTACATTTCCTACTGTTGACATTCCTATTAAAGTAGCTAATTTTACCAACCTAATAGGTGGACAAGGAAGTATTTCGTTTGACAAAACGGTACTCTCCTTTAATTCGATAACTAATCTGGGTGATCCGGCTCTTGGGCTTGTTGCAGCCAACTTTAATGTAAATGCAAATGGCGTTTTAACCTTTTTGTGGCCTGGAGATGGCTTTACAGGGGTAACCATGACGGATTCGTCGATATTCTTTACTGTTCGATTTAATGTAAAAACAAATTTTGGCAGCACCTCTCCTATCAGTCTGGTAGATGTACCTAATTCATGGGATTTTTATGACATTGCCGTTAATACTGTTCCTGTAGTGAAAGTAGACGGGTTGGTTACTTTATCGCCCAGCACACCAATAACAGCTGCTACCGCTACTTCGTTTTGTTTTGGTGGATCGGTTCAGTTAAATACCTCTGCTGTGGGTAGTAGTTATAAATGGTACAATAGTGCGGGATTGATAGCGGGCGCCAATACAAATACCTATACTGCATCTACTACCGACAGAGATTCTGTAGTGGTAGTTACTGCTCAAGGATGTTCTGTACCATCTGTTGCACAAGTAGTAACGGTTTATGCTAAGCCAACTCCATCGTTTACTATTAATACTGCTGCACAATGTGTGAATGGCAACAACTACACATTTACCAATACTTCTACCATTTCATCGGGTACTATGACTTATAGCTGGAGCTTTGGAGATGGTAATACTTCTTCTGCTACCAGTCCTTCTAATATATATGCCGCTTCTGGAACTTATAACGTGAAGCTGGTAATAACATCGAATAATGGTTGTAAGGACAGCGTAACAAACAGTGTTACCGTTTATCCTAAACCAACGCCTTCGTTTAATATTAATACTGCTTCTCAGTGCGTGAATGGTAACAGCTTTACTTTCACTAATGGTTCTACTGTTTCTTCGGGTACGATGACTTACAGCTGGAACTTTGGTGATGCTGGTACTTCTACCTCTACCAGTCCGGTTCATACTTACGCAGCTGCTGGTTCTTACACTGTGAAACTGGTTGTAACATCGAACAATGGTTGTAAGGATAGCGTATCGCAATCGGTAACAGTTTATGCTAAACCAACGCCTTCGTTTACTATTAATACAGCTGCACAATGTGTAAACGGTAACAGCTTTACTTTCACTAATGGTTCTACCATTTCTGCTGGCACCATGACTTATAGCTGGAGTTTTGGGGATGGAAATACTTCCACCTCTACCAGTCCTAATAATGTATATGCAGCTTCTGGAACGTATAACGTGAAGCTGGTAGTAACATCGAATAATGGTTGTAAGGATAGTGTAACAAACAGTGTAACTGTTTATCCTAAACCAACGCCTTCGTTTACTATTAATACTGCTTCTCAGTGCGTGAATGGTAACAGCTTTACTTTCACAAATGCCTCTACTGTTTCTTCGGGTACGATGACTTACAGCTGGAGCTTTGGGGATGCAGGTACATCGACTTCTACCAGTCCTGTTCATGCATATGCATCTTCTGGTACTTATACCGTGAAGCTGGTAGTAACATCGAATAATGGTTGTAAGGATAGTGTTTCTAATACAGTAACTGTTTATTCTAAACCAACGCCTTCGTTTACTATTAATACTGCTGCTCAGTGTGTGAATGGTAACAGCTTTACTTTCACTAATGGTTCTACCATTTCT
>CAIVPM010000032.1 GCA_903907815.1 uncultured Chitinophagaceae bacterium
AAAAATATTAAGATTTGAGAATAACTGGCTTTTATTGCCACTACTAGCATAACTAAATAAATTATACAAAGCATTGCTATATGTTCTCAATTCGGATATTAAAGAATTTTGTGAACTGCTCAATCCGCAAGTTATAGAATCTAGATTTGTAAAATTTTCGTTAATGATAGATAAACTGTCACCTATGCATAAATTTTCATCTATTTGTTTTGTAGTATTACAATTGCTCATATTAAATATATCCCATCAAGTAAATGTTATAAGTCTGATTCAAGCAGGATTTGCCATAATACCATACATATTTATAACTTTCACTATTATTTATAGCAAATAAAGTGTCAGACATGCTTATTCCGTTTATAGTGAATAAAATAGTGTTGTTCTTACTGTTATTACACCCAACTGGATATCCCGAAAGAACTATGACAGTGGCAGATATAGGGATGTTTAATGCGGAAAGAGTTATATTTCCTGTGACAATACCAGTCCCATCTGACGAAATATCAGAGCTTGCTGATATACTAGAAACAAAAATATTAAGATTTGAGAATAACTGGCTTTTATTGCCACTACTAGCATAACTAAATAAATTATACAAAGCATTGCTAACGTTTTGTATACTTCCCATAAAGTCTGAAGTTATATCATCTATAACCGATAAAGAATTGGAAATAGCGCATACCCCAAAATCCAATGCGCTAGCATTATGATTCAAAGTTATTAAAGAATCTCCTATGTATTCTTTAGAGTCTATCAAATAAGTAAAATTACAATCGCTCATGTTATGTTATCCCACTTTAATTATATAATACAGAGAATAAAATGGTGGCCTGTTTTCATGTGCATGTCCCAATCCAGTGTTTCCAGTCGTTTTACTAAGTGTGGATGTAACACCTTCAAAATTAGTATCCTTACTTCCAGCATCTGCATCTTTACTGTTTTTACCATAAACCATTTGATCAGTATATGTGTGTGAGTGTGCTGGTAAGTCTTTAACTGCCAATGGAACCGCACTTAATCCTCCAGTAGCTCCTAGAGTATATTGTCTTCCTGCACCAACTACAAACTTATCTCTAAGATCAGGAGATGCTATATCATTATAGGTGTTACCATTACATAAACCATAAAGATAAACGTCCGTATCGGCTTTTCCTCTGCCGTTTTCGTCGAAATTGGATGAACCCCCACTATACATTATAACACCACCTATTGGGACGTTAAAAGATGCTGCTTGTAAATCACAAACTGCTGATTCCAACCCTGTGAAGTTGGAATTTATTTTAACTAATGAATTGCCTACACATTCTTTAGAGTCTATCTTTTGTATTATTGAACATGCCATATAGTATTATTTATCATTCTTTACAGTTTGGATCGAAAAATGGTAGTAATGTATTAAAATTATCCCACAAGTATCCAACTGCTCTATTTATCACTGAATCTGTAACTATTTCATTTATACCTATTAATATTTTGTTTTTGGCATGAACATAAGACGATCTGCCTTTACATGTAGTATCATCAAATAGTAATGCACTTCTAAATATTTCTATATTGTCCCACATTCTCTGTAAGCTTCTGTTATAGACCCAATTTTGAACATATTCTTCTTTATCTATTAAAACATCGTTCAATTCCCAATAATAATCAGGGAGATTAGATATGAGTTTTTTTCTTCTCAACAAATCCACTATTTTTATGATTTTTTCTTCGCTAGTTATTAAAATATTTCTAAATTCGTCTTGTGTGACTGATTTTACATCTTCAATGCAAGATACAGTGCCGTCTAAAATGTATGCTGCAAATACACCATTCTTGAAAAATTTCAATACGTTATTTCCTACTATTAAATATATAGACAATTTATTATAACTAGAACTCAACTTTGTGGGTGTTCCAGTAGAATATTTGGAGAAATTGTAACTAGATATATATCCACCTTTA
>CAIVPM010000033.1 GCA_903907815.1 uncultured Chitinophagaceae bacterium
AAATTTTTCAATTAATAAAATTGAAGAAGTAAAAAGCTGCAATCAGGTAATGAATATCTTGTTGCAAAGAGATTTTACACACCTTATCCTGGATTTAATGTTGATTGATGGGAGTACATTGGAAATTTTGCCTAATATAAAACAGCTTTATCCTCAACTAAAAATTCTGGTATATTCTATGCAGCCAGAAATAGTGTATAAACCTTTGTTGAAAAAGTACGGGGTATTTTATTTTATAGCTAAAGCATCGGATGAAGAACATTTTAACCAGAAGCTGAATAATTTCTTTAATAATTATTCAGAAGTAAGTGTGCAGGAAGATACTGTTTCTAAAAATCCTTTTACCAGATTAACCCCAAGAGAAATGGAGATATTATTTTATTTACTAAGAGGGCAATCTACCAAGGAAACTTCAGAGTTACTAAATGTTACCATGAGTACCATTTCTACTACAAAACAAAAAATTCTGGAAAAAGTAAATGCAAAGAATGTAAAAGAACTTACCGACCTTGCAACTATTTATCAAATTAATTATTAAAAAAGCTGATTATAGCACATCATATTAAATTTAAACATTGGATAAAATTATTCTTGCCAATAATTTTTATTGTTAACTATTCAACAGAAAGTTTATCGCAAAACAAATATTTTATTCAGCATTTTGATTCCGAAAACGGTTTGCCAGCAAATGGTGTTCGACATTTTGCTATAGATTCTATAACACAGTTTTTATGGATTGCTACAGAAGGTGGATTAGTAAGATATGACGGTAGTAATTTTAAGATATTCAATCATAAAACAACTCCCTCAACATTAACTGAAAGACTGATTGATTTATATCAGAACAAGTATAATGATATTTACTTTACCAATGAAGCAGGTGCTCTCTTTATTGTAAAACAAAATAGTTTTACCCGAATTTCAGATTATACTCCTACAACTATTACCAGTAATCTTCGCTATAATGCTGATTCATTAGCCAAAGCAAAATCTGATAACCAGAATTTTAACCATAAACAACTTGTTGGCAACAATTTGCATGGTAGAAATATATTAAGTATTACCGATTCTTTATTCTTATCTCTGGATGACGGAATACTTAGTAGTTTCATTGTTAATACTACTAATGTTGCTTTGGTTGCAGGAAATGTAAAAAGCATGTTTAAATGCAATGGAACTACTTTCTTATTAATGAAAGATTATAGTATCAAAGAGTTGCATTTTGCTAATGGGGAAATTTTGATAAAAAACATTTCTCAAACCAACCCCCTTTATCATTTTAAGGTAGGAAGTAAAATATTCAGTTCTGAACGTAGAAAAGAAGTTATTTTATTACAGGATAATAAAATCTATATCATTAATAATGATCAAAATATTTTAAGTACTAAATTAATTTGTGATAATATCCCCCCTCTTGAAATTATTAATGATATTATCTATTCTACTGCTTTAAAAAGTATTTTTATTTCTACCCCTTCAAATGGTTTATATGTATTAAAGCAATTTAGTTTAATCCCTTTAAACCAGATTGCCTCATCTTCCAAAAAGCCCTTAAGTACTTATGCGCAGATTGCATTAAACGATAGTACTATATTAACTGGTGCTTTACAAGTATTTGGTACTACTAATGAGGTTCATATTCCTGTAATGGGAGAATTTGATAGCCATGCAAAAATATTCGATGACTCTTCTTTATGGTATTTAGCCAATAAGAGTTTGTACCGTTACGATTTAATTAATAAGAAAACTGAATTGAAGTTACAGTTCTCGAAGTTTTTAGCGTATTTACACATTGGCTTGTATAAAAGTAATGACACTGTATTTCTGTTAAATCAAAAAGGGGTTTATTATTTTAAAAATAATATAAGTGGTTTGTTGTATCAGTTTAATGAAGATAAAGGTTATTTATCGCACCCCTATGATGTGGTTTATTATAAACCAGGGGTAGTACTTATTGGTTGTTCAAAAGGACTTTTGAAATATGATTTATATAACAAAAAAGAAGAGTTTATTTTAAATACCGGTGAAGAACTAGCAGTAAGAACAATAAAACAAATTGGTAAATATTATTTCATTGGTACGTATGGAAATGGAATATATATCTATGATGGAAAAAATATAAAGGCATTGCCACTGGATAAAGAAAAAAATTTACTGTATGCGCATTGTTTTGTACTGGATAGTAAGGGCTACTGCTGGATAAGCAGTAATAAAGGATTGTATATGGCCTTACTGAAGGATATGACAGATGCTTTTGAAAGTAATAATGTATCCA
>CAIVPM010000034.1 GCA_903907815.1 uncultured Chitinophagaceae bacterium
ATCATCGAAAGTTATATCAGGATCAGCAATATTATCCATTACACTAAGACTACATTGACGATATTCATTCTTTAAATCTGACATTTTATTTGAATAGTTTTTCTTTTAATTCATTTTGTGTTGGATAACTAATTAATACTGCTTGATGAGGTCTTTGAAAAACAAACATACTTCCTGCCGCAACCGCTGAAGCACCTGCTTGTTTTGCATGAACAAAATCTTCCACACTTCCTGCTCCACCAAGAGCAATAACAGGGACATTTACTAATGAAGTTATTAACTTGATTAATGTTGTATCATACCCTTTATAAGTGCCGTCATTATCAATATAGTTTATTATAATTTCGCCAACTCCAGCATTTTCTAATTCTTTTGCGAAATGCTCCGGTTTTTTTTTGGTATTTTTGGTTCCATTATCAGTATAAACGGCATACCCACCAAAAATATTTTTTTTAACATCAATTGAAGCTACTACACTTTGACTACCTACTAAATTTGCTGCTTGGTTAATTAAGTTTAAATTAGTATGTAACACTTTATTGAAAATCACTTTCTCATAACCACTGTGTAATATTTTCTTAACTTCTTCAATGTTTGTAATACCACCACCATAAGCCATTGGCATAAATGCTTCACTAGCTATCTCAAATATTTGATCAAAGTTAGGTGGTCGGTTATCTCTAGTAGCATCAATATCAATTACAGCAATTTCATCAACTTCCTTCTCATTAAAGATTTTTACCGCATTGATAGGATCGCCTACATACTTATAATTCTTAAACTGAATTGATTTTATCAATCCACCTTTATGTAATAATAATGTAGGAATAACTCTTATTCTCAAAATAGCTAATTAATAATTATTGGCAAAGTTTTCTAAAAGTTTCATACCATACTTATGACTTTTTTCAGGATGAAATTGTACACCCAATATATTGTCATGCTCAATTCCCGCAGAAAAATCATAACCATAAGTTGAAGTTACCAAAGAATCACCTACATTTTCTAAAGACAAATGATAAGAATGTACAAAATAAAACCTTGGTTCTTCAAACATATTATCAAACAGTTTGGATTGTTGATAATTCTTGATATCAGCCCATCCCATATTAGGTATCTTTTGGTTAGAAGCCAATTTAGACTTATCGAATAATATTGTTTTTCCTTTAATCCAGCCTAAACCTTTTTCAACACCCTCTTCACTATCTTCGGTTAATAATTGAACCCCTAAACAGATTCCTAAAATGGGTATTTTATCAATTAATACCTTTTTATTTAATATTGGAATTAATCCAGATTTATTCAACTGTTGCATTCCATAATCAAAATGGCCAACACCTGGTAGAATTAATTTATCTGAATTTTCAATCAAGTTAATATCATTTGTAATTTGAGAAGCTTTTCCCAAACGCTTAAGCATATTCTTAATCGATCCTAGATTCCCAGTATTATAATCGATTATAGTTATCATACATTCAAATATTTACTTCGAAATGATTCAAATTTTTCATGCTTTATATAACCATTATATTCATACTCTGATTTATGAAATACACATTTATTTTTCTCTAATTTTTTAATTTCTTTAGCAGGATTCCCCCCAATTATACAAAAACCTTCCGGAAATGATTTCGTTACAACAGCACCGGCAGCTACTATTGTGTAATCACCTAATACTACTCCTGGCAATATTAACGCTCCCATTCCTATCCAACAATATTTGCCAATTTTCACTTCTTTAACAATGTGCTTTGAATTATCATATAAATCGTGATTAGCAGAAATAATTCCAACATTTGGAGCAATCTGAGTATAATCACCAATATATATTTTTCCTAATGCCTGTATATAATTTCCAGGGCTAAAGCCTGGACATGTTTCAATACCACAATAAACATTATTAGGATTAATAACCGTACTTGTTGAATGAACAGGCCAATACAATTTAGTATTATATCCTTTTATAAATTGACTAAACCACAAATCAAATGTAATTGGTATTTGAGTATTGGAAGTTTCTTTAAAAAAATAATACTTTTTGAACTTTGGCAATAATTTTCTTAAAATAAAATTAGGCACTAACTTGTAAAAAAGTCTTTCAATTCTAAGAATTTTCATTTTTTTTACAAAATTTTAAAGATAAAAAAAAGTAAAGAACATATAACAATGAATACCCTCCTGCAAAAAAAGCTAAGCTGTATTTAACATTATGAAAATAAATCACACCTATATAAATACTACAGAACCCTATTACTACAAATAAAAGGTGTAATATAAAATCTAGTCTTTGCCTGTTAGCAACAAAAAAAATATACGTTAAAGGACTAACTATAAATCTAAAAAAAAACATGATTCCTAATATTTGGGTATATGTTCCAGCCTCTCTCCATTTTTCACCAAATACAAATGCAAATAAAACACTTCCCCATATAGTAATAATAGAAAATGGAAGAATTGAGGTAATTAATAGTGTTTTAAATGTTTTCATAAAAATAGGTCTACATGTACCATAATGATGGTAATCATGGGCTGCTCTTTGTTTAAAAACATCCCCAATAGAACTAGATACTAATGAAATGGGTAATCCCAACATTCTATTACTCATATTGTAATGCCCAACTGAGGATTGTGCATTAGTTGCAAAAGAGCTTATAACTAAGACAGGAATTTGGTTACTGAAAATATTTATAAAATCCGATGGCAATACATACTTAGGAAAATTAATATACTTTTTAGATACATCTTTTGTATTATACTTTAACAGCGCTGGAATACTTGGAAGAATTATTTTTTTGTAAATTTTGTACATTAAAAAAAAACTGTTAACTATTTGAGTTATCAAATAACCTATAATTAAAACAATAATATTATTA
>CAIVPM010000035.1 GCA_903907815.1 uncultured Chitinophagaceae bacterium
ATTATTTCTTCTACTACTCCCGGATCAAGCAAAGTAGAAGTGTCACCTATATTCTGAAGATCACCTTCCCCTATCTTACGTAATATTCTACGCATAATTTTACCACTACGGGTTTTAGGTAATCCTTTTACAAACTGAATCTTATCAGGTTTTGCTATAGGACCAATGATACGACTAACTGTTTCCAGAATATCTCTTCTTATCATTGGGAAATCGCCATGAGTACCTTGAATATGAGAACCCTGATATATTACAAAAGCATAAATACCCTGTCCTTTTACATCGTGAGGATAGCCAATTACTGCACTTTCTACCACGCCAGAGTGCATGTTAATAGCGTTCTCAACTTCAGCAGTACCAATACGGTGGCCGCTTACATTTAATACATCATCCACACGACCAGTGATTCTATAAAAACCATTTTCGTCTTTCAGAGCACCATCCCCTGTAAAATACATATTTGGGTAAGTGCTGAAATAGTTTGTTTTGCAACGTTCATGATCGCCATAAGTTGTACGAATGGTAGCTGGCCATGGCGCCTTGATACAAAGGTTTCCAGAAATGGTTTCCCCTTCCTTTGCTATTATTTCATTGCCATTTTCATCAACCAGTATTGGCTCTACTCCAGGCATAGGCAGGGTAGCCCAACTAGGTTTCTCAGGCGTTACACCAGCAAAGTTAGAAATCATAATACCACCTGTTTCTGTCTGCCACCAAGTGTCCACTATTGGGCAGTTGCCTTTACCAATGTTTTCATGATACCAATGCCAAGCTTCTTCATTAATTGGTTCACCTACAGTACCCAGTATTCTTAAACTACTTAAATCATGACCATGAACAGGACCAAGACCAAAACCCATTAGGCTACGAATAGCAGTAGGAGCAGTATATAATATATTAACCCTGAACTTGTCTATAATATCCCAGAATCTACCTGCATCAGGCCAAGTAGGAACACCCTCGAACATTAAAGAGGTAGCACCAGCACTTAATGGACCATATATAATATAACTATGACCAGTAATCCAGCCTATATCGGCAGTACAGAAATGAATATCACCCGGTTGATACTGGAATACATTTACAAATGTGTAATTGGTAAATAGCATGTATCCAGCACAGCTATGCACTACACCCTTTGGCTTACCGGTACTGCCCGAAGTATATAATATAAATAGTGGGTCTTCCGCATCCATTTCTTCTGCAGGGAAATCATGAAGCCCCATTGTTTCTACTTTCTTAATTTCATCTTCCCACCACACATCTCTGCCTTTCAACATGGATACAGCAGTACGGGTACGGGTACAAACGATTACCTTTTTAATATTACGATTGCCAATCAGAGCGTCATCTATTACACTCTTTAAAGGGATATCTTTTTGTCCACGATAAGCACCATCAGAAGTAACAATAAATTCAGCCTGAGCATCATATAATCTATCTGCAATAGATTGAGCAGAGAACCCCCCGAAAATTACGGAATGGATCGCACCTATTCTGGCACAAGCCAGAACAGAAATAGCCAGTTCGGGTACCATACCCATATAGATACATACACGGTCGCCCTTTTTAACACCATTGTTTTTAAGTACATGAGCAAACTGACAAACCTTTTCGTATAGTTTTCTATAAGTAAGAATTCTATGATGTTCTTCAGGATCATTAGGTTCCCAAATGATAGCAGGGTCGTCACCATGTTTTTCGAGGTGACGGTCTAAACAGTTTTCTGTAATATTAAGTTTAGCACCTTTAAACCATTCAATTTTAGGTTCGGTAAAATTCCAGTTCATTGTAGTGTGCCACTTTTTTTTCCAGGTAAAATGTTCTGCCACTTCACTCCAGAACTCAGCAGGGTGTTCAATACTTCTTTTGTAGTCACTCTTGTACTGATCGTAACTTTTAATTTGATAAGGAAATAACATAACAATCGTTTTATTTGAAGGCACTAAGGTATAGGCATTAGTATTGTGATTGGTATTTATAAAAATGTTTTTTGCTAAAATGATATATAATTGCTAATTTAATATATTTGACCAATTATTTTGCTATATGAAAATCAAACATTGCCCCCGTTGTAAAGGAAATACAATTACTAAAAGTGGCGTAATTAAAGAGAGACAGCGTTATAACTGCAAAAGTTGCAGTTATAACTTTACGGTAGAAAAAGAAGGTAAAAGTATTGATTCTTACTACGTTATTAAGGCCTTACAGCTTCATATTGAGGGGATAACCTACCGGGAAATTGAAAGAATTCTCGGTGTAAGCCATGTAAGTGTAATGAATTGGGTAAAGAAGTATAAAATTAAAGCACCAGAGAAGTATGATTATCGCCCCACTTACAAAGTATTAACCATGACAGAACTCTCTACATTCTTTGCTAATCCTGCAAATTTGAAGAATACAGGGATGATGGTGACAGAGTTGGGGGATAAGTATATGATGATTAAATGGGAACGATTAAAATCTTAATTATTAATACATATTAAGCACAATTTATACGTAACTAAAACTATACAATTAGCATAACTATACTATGCAAGCAAACTTTCATGTGTTTAGCCTTTAGGTTCGGTGAACGATTTGAATTTTTAACAAACACAAAAATTGCTTGCACATGAAAAAATTTCTAACCTCTGCATTGGGTTTAATGGCCATGTTTACTGGCTTAAATGCACAAACAGCGCCAGCTGTAGAAACTACACCAACATTTGGTATTAAGTTCACTGGTTTTGTAAGAAACGATGTTTACTTCGATTCCCGTCAGGTAGTTTCTGCCCGACCTGCTACTCAGGGTGAGCTACTTCTTTATCCTACTTATATGTCTAATGACATGAACGGTAAAGATTTGAATGCTGCCTCGTCTTTTTCTATGATGGCTATTACATCCCGATTATCGGGAGCTATAACTGGTCCTGATGCCTTTGGAGCGAAAACTTCTGGTGTTCTGGAGGCTGAGTTCTTTGGTAATGCTAATGGTAACGAAAACGTATTTCGTTTAAGACATGCATATGTAAAACTGGATTGGCCTAAAACACAACTAGGTTTTGGACAATACTGGCATCCATTATTTGTAACCGATTGTTTCCCTGGCGTAATAAACTTTAATACAGGGATGCCTTTTCAACCATTCTCTCGTAACCCGCAAATCAGATTAACGCAGAAATTAAGTAAAGAACTTAATCTGATAGTTGCCGCATCTTCTCAAACCGAAGCTTTTGTTAGTCCTGGTTCCAGTACAAACGTTGCGTTAGGTGCTTCTGCCGCAAATCAGAGTTTTCTAAGTAATGCAGTTATTCCAAATTTACATGCACAGTTACAATACAAAACACCAACTTTCTTAGCGGGTGCTGCAGTAGATTATAAATCATTAAGACCTGCATTTTCTCAGCCTTCGGCGGTTGGTGCTGCTACAAACGTTTCTTCTACAGAAACGGTTAATAGTATGTCTTTTGAAGTGTATACAAAAATTACTACAAAACCGGTTGTTATTAAAGCAGAGTATGTTGCTGGTCAGAATTTGTATGATCATTTAATGATTGGTGGTTATCTTGCTTATGCTACAACTGCTCCGGCTGTATATAATATCACCTATAAACCTGTGAACGTAGGATCTGCATGGTTGGAATTTATTGGAACCGGCAAAAAAGTAATTCCTGCAATCTTCTTTGGTTATACCCAGAATAATGGTGCTGACGATGGTGCAGTTGCTGCTTATACAAGAGGTATTACTTTAAATAAAGCATCTTTAGATAAAGTAGTCAGAGTGGCACCAAGAATTGAAGTAGTTTCTGGTAAATTCAAATATGGGTTTGAATTAGAAGTTACGACTGCTACTTATGGTTCTACTACTCAAACTAATGGTAAAGCTGGTGGTAGTATGAGTGAATTTACCAACACAAGAGGCTTGTTTTATACATCGTATTCATTTTAATACTTAATTTATCAATTCAAACTTGCTAATATGAACAATAACGAAACAAAAGGGATATGGAAAGTTATAGGTGCCTCCTCCCTTGGTACCTTAATAGAATGGTACGATTTTTACATCTTTGGTAGTCTTGCTACAGTTATTGCAAGCCAGTTTTTTCCTAAAACGAACCCAACTGCTGCCTTACTTTCTACCTTGGCAACCTTTGCTGCAGGTTTTATAGTAAGACCTTTTGGTGCGTTGGTTTTTGGTAGACTAGGCGATTTAATTGGAAGAAAACATACCTTCCTGCTTACTTTAGTATTAATGGGAGGCTCTACATTCCTTATAGGTTGTGTGCCTAGTTATGAAAGTATTGGTTTTCTGGCACCTATCTTAGTATTAATACTCCGTCTTTTACAAGGCCTTGCTTTGGGTGGTGAATATGGAGGTGCGGCTACCTATGTTGCAGAACATTCTCCTAACCATAGAAGAGGGTACTTTACTTCCTGGATTCAAACTACTGCAACACTAGGTTTATTTATTTCTTTGGGTGTAATTCTACTTACCCGTCATAGTCTTGATGCTGATGCAGCAAAGTCAATCGCTAAGTTCAATGACTGGGGCTGGAGAATTCCTTTCTTATTATCAGCAGTACTGGTAGTGGTTTCCATTTATATCAGATTGAAAATGAAAGAATCTCCAATCTTTTCAAAGTTAAAATCTGAAGGAAAAACATCAACTAATCCACTAAAAGAAAGCTTTGCGCACAAAGCAAATCTAAAGATGGTATTACTGGCATTGTTTGGTGCTACAATGGGTCAAGGTGTTGTATGGTATACAGGACAGTTTTATGCTCAGTCTTTTATTGAGAATGTATGTAAAGTTGATTTCGATCAATCCAGAACAATGATTATCTGGGGTATCCTTTTTGCAACACCATTCTTTGTTGTTTGGGGTTCTTTGAGTGATAAAGTTGGTAGAAAATGGATTATGATTCTTGGTATGTTGATTGCTGTTGTTACTTATAAATATCTATTTACGCAGATACTAAATATTACTGATGCAAAAGCTAAAGTAGAAATTGTTGATAAAAGAGAGGTAAAACCTACGCTTTCACTAATTAAAAACTCTACAGATTCTTTACGAAAAGTAGTTACTAAAACATACTACGAAGATGGTATGAAGATGGTGGAAACAAAGACCGATACAGTGTACTCTGCTATAGGTAAAAAAACAATCAAACCTGTGGTAGCTGTTGCTAAAACTTTAGGAGATAGTGATTACTGGAAAATTGTAGGAATAGTATTTATTCTAATTTTCTATGTAACTATGGTATATGGTCCAATAGCTGCATTCTTAGTAGAATTATTCCCTACCAAAATCAGGTATACCTCTATGTCTTTACCTTATCATATAGGTAATGGAGTATTTGGTGGATTAACGCCATTTATTGCTACTTTATTCACTACAATTTATACCAATGATAAAACTGTTGGTTTAATGTATCCAATTGTTATTGCTACATTATGTTGTGTGATAGGTGCATTATATATTCGTAACAGAATTGATCCTGAAGTAGAGGGCGTTTAATATTTATAACAAACAAAATAAATTCAACTATATGAATAAGTTAAAGAGATATGCTGGAATTATCTGGATCATTTTAGGTCCTTTAGCTATACACTATTTGATGGCTACAGCGGAGAGTGAAATTGCTAAAAAACCAGTAATAGATACACAAATACAATGGGGAGTTTTCCTTACCATATTCTATCCTATTGTTATTGGTTTTATCCTTTTCGGTTTATATGCTCTGGAAGGAAACTACGATCACATTCCTGAATCAAGTGCAGAAATAGATGATTACGATGTAAAACCATTGTAAGAATAATTGATCACAGGATAGTCTCTTTATATAACATTAATTTATAAAGAGACTATCCTTATTCATGCCATATATGATTAGTAAGAAGAAAACATCCAAGCTGATTTTTATTGCTGTCTTGTTCTTAATGTTATTCAGTTTTCCTTTTATAAAGATGATGAATAAAGATTCCTTTATTGGTCATTTCCCCCTACTTTACTTTTATATCTTTTTCATCTGGTTACTAGTTATATTTATTATAGCAGTAGTAGTAGAAAGAAGAAGAAAAATACCGGCTGCTGATGAGTAATCTGGTCATCATATTAAGTTCCATATTTTATTTAATTTCCCTATTTGCAATAGGGTATTATGCCGAAGTGCGTGCCAGACTTAAGAAGAGCATTATCAATAATCCGTATATATATTCTTTGTCATTGGCCGTGTTCTGTACTGCATGGACTTTCTTTGGAAGCGTTGGAAGAGCAACTGTTACTGGCCCTGAATTTCTGTTTATTTATATAGGCCCTACATTACTTGCTCCTTTATTTATAGTATTGCTGAGAAAAATTATCAGAATATCCAAGACCCAGAGAATTACCAGTATTGCCGATTTTATTTCTACCCGTTACGGCAAGAATATCTCCTTAGGAATAATAGTTACACTACTATGTGTGCTGGGTATTATTCCTTACATAGCTATTCAATTAAAAGCTATTAGTAGTAGTATTGAAATATTGAATGGCACTATCAATCAGACAAATAACAACTTCAATATATTGGAGGATACAACATTCTATATAGCCATGGGGCTTGCGGCTTTTGTAATCCTTTTTGGAACAAGAACTATCGATGCTACCGAAAAGCATGAAGGACTGGTAGCTGCAATAGCTTTCGAATCTATTGTAAAGCTTATTGCATTTATATCCGCTGGTCTGTTTGTTACCTATTTTCTCTTTGATGGTTTTGGTGATATTATGCAGAAAGCTGCCGCTGATAATCACTTGCAACAACTCTTTACTTTTAAAGGGGGCAATATGTATTTTCAAACGTTTGCCTTAATGTTTTTATCTATGATGGCAGTGCTATTTCTACCCCGTCAGTTCCACCTTTCAGTAGTAGAAAATATCGAGGAAAGTCACTTGGTAAAAGCTACCTGGCTATTTCCTCTATATCTTTTTGTCATCAATATTTTTGTAATTCCCATTGCTTTTGGTGGGGCATTAATTTTCCACGGTCAGCATATTAATCCTGATACCTATGTACTGGCATTGCCTATGCATTCGGGTAATAAGTTCCTTGCATTGCTGGTGTATATAGGAGGCTTTTCTGCTGCCGGGAGTATGATTATAGTAGAAACAATTGCACTGGGTATTATGATCAGCAATCAGATTGTAATGCCGCTGTTGCTTGCTTTTAAAAAGTTTAAAATTAATATAGATAAGAATTTCAGTACCATACTTTTATTCAATCGTAGAGCAAGTATTGTAGCTATCATTTTCTTCGCTTATCTGTATGATAAATTTATTGCAGAAAAATATTCACTGGTTTCCATAGGCCTTATTTCTTTTGCTGCAGTAGCACAGTTTGCTCCTTGTATTATTGGTGGTATTTACTGGAAACAAGCAAATAAAAAAGGCGCTGTTGCTGGGATACTGTTAGGGTTTACTGTCTGGTTTTATACTTTAATATTTCCTTCTATTACCGGACATTTCTTTGATGCAGTAAATCAAAATGGTCTCTTTGGAATTGCTATGCTTAAACCTACTTCCTTGTTTGGTTTAGATGGGTTTGATACTGTTACCCACGGATTCTTCTGGAGCATGTTTTTTAATACACTTGCCTTTATCAGTATTTCGCTTACTACTGAAAAGGAAACAGATGAGTTTTATCAGGCCGAAATGTTTGTAGATGTATTTAAATATTCCCGTCAGTCGGCCGAAGATTCTATTGCCTGGAGGGGTACTGCTTATATACCCGATTTAAAAGTTTTATTAAACAACTTTATTGGTAAAGAAAGAACCGATACTATACTGAATAATTATGCTAAAAAGAAAAATATCAATATTAATACTACTACAAAAGCTAACCCTGCACTGGTAAACTTTTCGGAAAGAATACTGGCAGGTGCTATAGGTTCTGCCTCTGCAAGAATTATGATAAAGAGTGTAGTAAAAGAAGAAGAACTTAGCATGACCGAAGTGTTGAAAATACTACATGAAAGTCAGATGATGAAGGAGACCAATAAAGAGCTTCGTAAGAAATCGAATGAGTTACAGAAGGCAACCAATCAGTTACAGAAAGTTAACGAACAGCTGAAGCATATTGATGAAATGAAAGACGAGTTTTTATATACCGTCACACATGAACTTCGTACACCGCTTACTTCTATCAGAGCGCTGAGCGAGATAGTACACGACAATCCTGATTTGCCCGACGAAATGAAGAACGAATACCTTGGTGCTGTGATAAAAGAAACACAGCGATTAAGTTATTTAATTACACAGGTATTAAATCTGGAACGTTATGAAAGCGGTAGAACAAAACTAAACATTTCTAATGTTGATATTGCAGCACTTTTGTATGGTACTGCCGATAGAGTAAAGTCGCTTATTGCCGAAAAAGGAATTAAGCTGGAGTTTAAAATACCTTTCAATATGTCTGCAGTAAAGGGGGATGATGACTTGTTGAATCAGGTGTTTTACAACCTTATTTCCAATGCAGTAAAACATGCTGAAAGTATAATTAATGTATCGGTACATACTTCTGACGATACGGTGCTTATACAAGTAATGGATGATGGAAAGGGTATTGCAGCAGAAGTACATGAATTGATTTTTGATAAGTTTTTTCAGGCAAAGAATCAGACTTTAAAGAAGCCCGAGGGTAGTGGTCTGGGATTGGCTATCTGTAAGCGCATTATAGAAATGCACAATGGTAAAATATGGGTGGAAAGTGAAGTTGATAATGGAGCCACTTTTAAAGTAGAAATACCTATAACATAACAGTATAAATTTATTCAAATGTATTTATTCAAAATTATAAATTACTGTATCAACCGCTTGCGGTTCTCTGTGTTCACTGTATTTAAAAAATACGTTGTGTTACTCGGTGCTCTCCGTGTCTCTGTGGTTCAATTGTATTTGTATTATCCTGTCTCCTATCTCCTGTCTCCTCTAAAATATAAAATGTAAAGTCATGACAAAGAATCAGCACAAAGTATTGGTAGTGGACGATGATCCATACATATTGATGTCTCTGGAGTTTTTGATGAAAAAGAATGGGTACGATGTGCTCATTGCCCGTAATGGTACCGAGGCATTAAACATTATTAATGCATCACCTTTACACCTTGTGTTGCTCGATATCATGATGCCCGATGTGGATGGTTATGCTATTTGTAAACATATAAAGAATACGCCTGCTTTAGCAGATATTAAAGTAATATTCCTATCTGCAAAAACAAAGGATTCCGACATTAAAAAAGGCTACGAACTGGGGGCCGATTTATTCATTACCAAACCTTTTAGTACCCGCAATCTTATTCAGCAGGTGGAGGGGGTATTAACCAAAGTAAAAGAAGCGCATCGCAATATTTATCAGGAAGAATACTTTAAGAGCATTAACAGCTCCGAACTTTTCTGGAGAGAGAAAGCGAAGGAGATAGACTGGTTCGAATTTCCTGAAAACATTTTAACCAAAGAAGAAAACAATCTGTATCGCTGGTACAAAGGCGGCAAGCTAAATACAGCGCATCTATGTCTGGATTACCATGTAAAGAATGGCAGAGGCAATCAGACGGCTCTTATTTATGATTCTCCGGTAACAAAAACCATTCGTAAATATTCTTATTCCGAACTGACCGATGAAGTTGCAAGACTGGCTGGTGGATTACAAAAACTTGGTATTGTAAAAGGCGATACAGTGGTTATTTATATGCCAATGATTCCGCAGGCTTTAATGGCTATGCTGGCCTGTGCCCGTATAGGTGCAGTGCATAGTGTAGTGTTTGGTGGCTTTGCCCCTCACGAACTTTCTGTGCGTATAGATGATGCAGAACCAAAGGCCATTATCACTGCCACTTATGGTATAGAAGTAGATAAAAAGATTGCTTACAAACCATTGGTCGATCATGCTATTATGGAGGCTTATCATAAGCCAAACCATGTAATTGTTTATCAGCGCGAAGGCATGATGTGCTATATGGATGAAGAGCGCGATGTAGACATGCAACAATTGATGCAGGAATCTGCTCCGGCCAGCTGTGTGCCGGTAGATGCTACCGATCCTTTATACATATTATATACTTCTGGTACTACTGGAAAACCTAAAGGAATTGTTCGCGATAATGGTGGCCATGCAGTGGCTTTAAAGTATAGTATGAAGAGTATTTACAACGCCGATCCGGGCGATGTATTCTGGGCTGCCAGCGATGTAGGTTGGGTAGTAGGCCATAGCTATATTGTATACGCTCCTTTACTGCAGGGGTGTACAACGGTACTCTTTGAAGGTAAGCCAGTAAAAACACCCGATGCTGGAGAGTTCTGGAGAGTGGCGGCCGAGCATAAAGTAAAGGTGATGTTTACCGCACCTACTGCCATAAGAGTAATTAAAAAAGAAGATTCCGATGGACTTTTATTCAAGAATAAAGACCTCTCTGCTTTGCAGTATTTGTTCCTTGCAGGCGAACGCTGCGATCCCGCTACCCTTCACTGGGTAAGCGATTTGCTGGGCAAGCCAGTAATAGATCATTGGTGGCAAACCGAAAGTGGATGGCCAATGCTGGGCATTATGCAGGGACTGGAAAAGATGACTTCCAAATCGGGGTCTGCAGGTAAACCTATCTGCGGTTTCGATGTACAGATAATAGAAGACGATGGCACGATTATTGAAAACGATGAGGAAGGTTTTGTTACCGTAAAACTTCCTTTACCGCCTGGTTGTCTGCCTACCTTATGGAAGGATGATGATGACTGGTTTAAACAGTCTTATTTATTCAAGTTCCCAGGCTACTATCTTACCGGCGATGGCGGCTATCGCGACAAGGAAGGGTTCTTCCATATCATGGGTAGGGTAGATGATGTAATTAATGTATCGGGACATAGATTAAGTACCGGCGAAATGGAGGAAATTATCTCGCATCATCCCGCTATTGCCGAGTGTGCTGTAATAGGTATTGCCGATCCTATTCGCGGTCAGCGCCCTATAGGTTTGTTTGTAATGAAAGATAATCACCACAATACCGAGGAAGAACTGGAGCATGAATTAGTGTTGTTGATGCGTGATAAAATTGGTGCCGTAGCGTTCTTTAAAACAGCAGTACTGGTTAAGCGTTTACCCAAAACAAGAAGTGGTAAAATACTGCGTAAAACTATGCGCTTCCTGGCCGATGCTGTACCCTTTACCGTACCATCTACTATCGACGATCCAATAATTCTGGACGAGATTAAAGAGGTACTGATCAGAAGAGAAATAATGAAGGCGGTTTAGGATTAGTGGATTGGCTGATTGAATACAAATTGATTGTAAATAGATAGGAAAACTAATAGAGAGAAGTGTGCAGAGAATAGCTAGCTGTTGAAGCGGATATTAATTACCAGTAGATATAATTTAACTTGTTTGGGAAAGCTTGAACTAGCAATCAGAGGCGAAAAAAGTAGCACTTTAAGTGTATTTATTTAAATAATTGAATTTTAGAGGGCATAAATGTTTTTTTCTTTGGAGTTGACGTTGCTTTTATAGACGTAGGAGTTGCTTTTTCTTAAATTGACGTTGCTCCTGTTGGGATAGACGTTGCTTTTGGAGACGTAAATGTTTTTTTCGTTGGAATAGACGTTGCTTTTAGGGACGCAGGAGTTGCTTTTTCAAAAATTGATGTTGCTTCTGTTGGGGTAGACGTTGCTATTGGAGACGTAAAAGTTGATTTTGTTGGGATAAACGTTGCTTTTTTAGGGATATATCTTTCGATGAAAGCTAACTTTATTATAATTACTCAATAATAAGGCTCAGATTACTTTGATTGCAAAAGGTATGTATTTGCCTTTGCGTTAGTGCCAGCAGGGAATATCCTTTTGCTACCACCCCTGAACATGCTTTAAAATTGCACCTAATACCAGTGGTAGCAAAAGATAGGAAAGGCTGGAACGGCCGCTTGCGGAACGCCCAAAAAACTAATTGACAATTGATGATGGATAATTGATAATGAATACAACTTGAAGGTATATATTTATAAATGATTGAACTGCCAGATCGTGTTTTTTAAAAACTTCATATTAAGTTAACCTACCCGTAACATTCAGTTCACATACAATCCGTCCTTTTGCTAAACCTTCAGATATGGAGAAACGTAAAATAGAGATTGCAGTACTGAGTGATATACACCTTGGAACCTATGGATGTCACGCAAAAGAACTGGTGCAATACCTAAAATCCATCGACCCCAAAATTCTCATTCTCAACGGCGATATAATTGATATCTGGCAGTTTAATAAAAGATATTTTCCGGTGCATCACATGGAGGTAATTAAAGAGATTATGAAATTTCTTTCGCGCGGTACAAGGGTGATTTATATTACCGGAAACCACGATGAAGCACTTAGAAGATACAGCGATTTATTTCTGGGAAACCTTCAGTTAACCGATAAGGTAGTGATGGAAATAAATGGCGAGATGACCTGGATTTTTCATGGCGATGTGTTTGATGCTACCACAAAAGGTGGTGCTAAAATACTGGCTAAACTGGGTGGTCATGGATACGACTTACTGATATACATTAATAGCTTTATCAACTGGTCGTTGAAGCTGTTTGGGAAAGAGAAAATGAGCTTTAGCAAGAAGGTTAAAAACAGTGTGAAGAAAGCAGTATCCTGGATTGGAGACTTTGAACAAACAGCTGCTGAACTGGCCATAGCAAAGAATTATAAGTATGTGATTTGCGGACATATTCATCAGCCTCAACACCGAACAATTACTACCGAAAATGGATCTGTTACGTATTTAAATAGTGGCGACTGGATAGAGAATCTTACCTCGCTGGAATACTACGATGGAGGATGGAAAATTTATCAATACGACGAGAAAGAATTCTCGCAGAAGGGGGCTACCATTATTGATTTACAAAAGCGTTTACCTACCTTAAATGTACAGACAGATGAGGTGGCTTATTTTATTAATTCACTGGCAAAATAATCTATTATGAAAATTCTTTATGCAGTACAGGCAACCGGTAATGGCCATATCAGCAGGGCGATACAGCTAATGCCTTATCTGGAACAATACGGAACTGTTGATATTTTTCTGAGTGGAAATAACTGTCACCTAGATGCTGCTTTGCCGGTTAAATATCGCAGCAAAGGATTGAGTTTATTTTATGGTAATAAAGGTGGTTTGGATTACCTGAAAATGTGGAAGGAACTGAGCATAAAAAGAATATGGAAAGAAGCAAATGAGCTTCCTGTAGATAAGTATGATCTGGTAATAAATGATTTTGAAAGTATTACTTCGCTGGCATGTAAACTGAAGAAAAAGGAGAGCATACAATTTGGTCATCAGGCAAGTTTTCAAAGCCCGCTTACACCAAGACCAAACAAGAAAGATTTGTTTGGTGAAATAATTCTGAAGAACTATGCGCCTGCTACTGCTTATTTTGGTTTACACTTTAGTGGATACGATAAGAACATTTATAATCCTATTATTAAATCTGAAATAGTGGACTGTACGCCTGCCGATAAAGGGCATATCAGTGTATATCTTTCCCACTATTCTATAGCAGTAATGCAGGCACACTTTTTAAAGGTTAAGGGCATACGTTTCGAAGTGTTTTCGAAAGAGGTGAAAGCACCGTATACGGTACAAAATATTTCGTTCTTTCCTATCTCCAACAATGGATTTACCAATAGCGTAATAGATAGTTACGGGGTAATAACCGGAGCAGGATTTGAAACACCTGCTGAGGCTATGTATCTTGGTAAAAAGCTTTTATGCTTACCTATAAAAGGTCAGTACGAGCAGGCTTGTAATGCAGCAGCGCTGGAGCAACTTGGGGTAACCATAGTACCATCGATAGCGGCTAACTTTTCTTCTACCATAGAAAGCTGGTTGAACAAAGCAGCTGCACCTGTTTTAACCTTGCAACACAACACTTATGATTTAGTACAGCAGGTAATAGAACAAGGCAGAACTGTGACGCATAATGCCAAAAATGCTACCACCGATAATAACTTCTGGATGCCAGGAAATATGGATTATTCTCCTGAAATAAAATAAAAATATGAATTGTATTACTGATAGCGAAAAGAATGTTGTAGCCTATCTACACAATATGATGATTATTGATTTTCAGCAGGAGCGCGTAATTGGGCTGGTATTGGGTAACTGTGTTTTTGGATTACATAAAGAACCGGTAGGAAAATTGTTCAATAATGTTTTCCGTCATTTAAATGGCGAAATAATAGCCCTTTTGGAAGAAGAGAAAGTAAATAGTCACCCTACAAAACTGAAAGAAAAAGCCTTCATTATGGAGGCTTGGTTTATTTTAAATAATGTACAGAATCATACCTGTATATGGATTGAGGAAAAGAAAAAGTGGCACAAGAAGGGATTATTATTTTTTTTGCAGCAGAATAAATAATCATTCTTGAATACAACAACGATTAGCGCAAAAGATTTTGGTGATAATTTTAAGTGGGGAGTAGCAATGTCTGCTGCCCAGAACGAAGGGGCTTATCTGGAGGATGGCAGGGGCTTGTCTATATGGGATGTGTTTGCCCGCAAATCAGGAAAAATAAAAGGAAATACTAAACCTACCGAATGTTGCGACTTTTATCATCGTTATAAAGATGATTTATTATTAGCTAAAGCCCTTGGTTTTACCACATTTAGGTTCTCCATTTCCTGGAGCCGTATACTACCCGATGGAGTAGGTAAGGTAAATAAAGCTGGCATTGCATTTTACAATAAACTGATAGATGAGTGTCTCATAAATGGACTGGAACCCATGATTACTATCTATCATTGGGACCTTCCTTACGAGCTGGAAAAGAAAGGAGGATGGACGAGTCATTTAATGCGCAAATGGTTTGAGCGTTTTACTACTATTTGTGTGAATGCTTTTGGTGATAGAGTGCAGCACTGGATAGTGATGAACGAGCCCAGCGGATTTACTACCCTTGGCTATATGGTAGGACAACATGCACCGGGTAAAATAGGTTTCGATGGCTATATGTCGGCCATACATAATGCCGCTTTATGTACGGCAGATGGTGGCAGGATTATCCGTAGTCATTCTTCTAAAGCGATAATTGGTACAGCCTTTTCCTGTAGTGAAGTAATACCCTATAAAGAAGAATTGTTGCATATAAAAGCAGCTGCCAAAGCGGATGTTATTCTGAACAGAATGTTTATAGAGCCAGCACTTGGACTGGGCTATCCTGAAGACCCAGACTTCCCTTTTCTGGAGAAATTATACTTTCATTCCAAGGCCTGGAAATATACCAGACAAATGCAGTTTGACTTTGATTTTATAGGCATTCAAAACTACTTCTCTCTTACTGTAAAGCACAATAGTATTATCCCTTATATCAATGCTTCAGAAGTAAAAGCCTCTACCCGAAATGTACCTCATACCGATCTGGGATGGGAGATTAATGCAGATAGTTTTTATAGAATGATAAAGCGTTTCTGGGATTATGGCAATGTAAAAAGTATTATAGTAACAGAAGGGGGAGCATGCTTTAAAGACCAGTTGAAAAATGGTGTGGTAAACGATGAGAAAAGGATAGCCTATTATCAGCAATATCTTGCAGCAGTCTTAAAAGCGAAAAATGAAGGAGTGAACTTAAACGGCTACCTGGCATGGACGCTGACTGATAATTTTGAGTGGGCTTTTGGTTATAATGCCCGCTTTGGATTGATACATGTAGACTTTGAAACGCAACTAAGAACCATTAAAAATTCGGGTTACTGGTTCAGGAATTTCCTGAAGAAATAGTTTAGGGAAACTGCATCAGAAAAGTTTATAGTACTTAAAAACCGCCTTCTATTTTCAACTCATACCATTTTTTCTACAACTCATACCATTTTGTTTTCTCCAGGATCTTCTCAGACGTTTCTTTGAATCCAAATTAGAAAATATGAAAAGATTATTTATACTATTGATCCTACAAAGTATAGCAGCCATCACAATGGCACAAACTTCAGGTTTTACTCAAACCATCAGGGGACGAATTATTGATGAACAATCGGGCAATATACTATCGGGCGTAACGGTGAGTATTAATGGGTTAAATATTAATGCAGTAGCAGACTCAACAGGTTATTTTAAACTACAACTGGTACCTATAGGCCGTCAATCGGTAAGGGCAAGTATGACTGGATATGAGGAATCGAGTATACAAAATATTGAAGTAACCTCTTCTAAGGAAGTTGTACTGGAAATTAAGTTGAAAGAAAAAGTAAAGAGACTAAATGATATAGTGCTGGTTAGTAATAGCAAAAAGAATAAAGCTATCAATGAAATGGCGCTGGTAAGTGCCAGACAATTAAGTATTGATGAAGCAGTCAGATACTCGGGTACCAGAAATGACCCAAGCAGAATGGCACAGAATTTTGCCGGAGTAAGTGGTACAAACGATGCCCGAAACGATATTGTTATCAGGGGTAATTCGCCCAGCGGTGTGTTGTGGAGAATGGATGGAATTGATATTCCTAACCCTAACCATTTTAATACTTTAGGGTCTACCGGAGGGCCAGTAACGATGTTGAATACCAACACTTTAAAAAACTCCGATTTCATGACAAGTGCATTTCCTGCACAGTATGGTAATGCACTTGCAGGGGTGTTTGATTTAAGAATGAGAAATGGTAATAGCGATAAAAATGAATACCTTGGAGAAATGGGTTTTAATGGTTTTGAATTTGCAGCCGAAGGGTCATTGAACAAGAAGAATAAATCATCTTTTCTGGTGGACTATCGTTATTCCATGGTGGCAACAATACAAGCGCTGGGATTGAGTGTGGGGACAGGTTCTTCCACACCTTATTATCAGGATTTGAACTTTAAATTTCATATCAATACTAAGAAAGCAGGCACTTTTGATATATTTGGTTTAGGAGGAGAAAGTCATATTGATATGCCTCCCGATACAACCAATAATTTATATACACAAGGCGATGGAATTGTACGTCATGCAAACGATAAATCTTTAACTGGGGTAATTGGGATAAGTAATACCTGTTTTTACAACAGCAATACATCGGGTAAGATTGTTGCTGCTATATCAAGTGCTAAAGCACAATATTATTCCAATAGAATTATTACTAGAAAGCCAGAAAAAAAGGATTATGATTTTGATAATCTTCAGAACAAGATATCATTGGGATATACTTTCAATAAAAAGTTTACCGCTAAAAATCAGCTGACTGCTGGATTACTGGGCGATATGTATTTATTAAATCTGCAAGAGCGTTATATATACAAAGGAGACTCTGTAATCAGCACTGCAATTAATATAAATAGCAACAGTACTTTAGTGAAAGGGTTTGTGAATTTCAGTCATCGTTTTACCAATCAATTATCTTCCAATCTGGGTGTTTATTCCCAATGGTATAGTTTGAACAATGCATTTAATGTTGAACCAAGATGGAATTTAAAGTATCAATTACAACCTAATCAATCATTATCTTTTGGTGCAGGATTGCACAGTCAGATGCAACCGCTGGAAATATATTTTTATGAGACACCAAACTCTTCAGGACAAATGGAGATGACAAATAAAAATCTTGATTTTGTAAAAAGTGTGCATCTGGTAGCGGGCTATGATATTAGTTTTAATAATCATCTAAGATTTAAGACAGAAATATATGAACAGTTTATTAATAATGCAGCAGTTGAAACAATGCCAACATCGTTTAGTATGCTAAATGCGGGAGCAAATTTTGGTTTCCCTGAAAAAGGAAATCTATTGAATAATGGCAAAGGGCATAACTATGGAATAGAACTTACTCTGGAGAAGTTTTTACATCAGGGTTTTTATTATCTGATTACAGGATCTGCGTTTCAATCGGAGTATAAAGGAAGCGATAATATCTGGCGTAGTACTGCATTCAATAGCAACTATGTGCTGAATGTGCTGGGTGGAAAAGAGTTTAAAATAAATCAAAAATCATCCTTTAGTATCGATACAAAATTTGCAGTTGCTGGTGGACAGCGTTATACTCCATTTAATATAGATTCATCAAAAGCAGTTGGCTATGTGGTGTATAAAGACGATCAGGCATACTCTTTACAAAACAATACTTATTTTCGTTGGGATCTGAAGTTCTCGTATACACAGAACAGAAAGAAATCGACACAGAAATGGTATATAGATTTTCAGAATGTAACAAATCAAAATAATATATTTTCCAGACAATTAAATCCAGCTTCTGGTAAGGTAACTGTGGTTAATCAGATTGGATTTTTTCCTAACGTAAATTATCAGATTACGTTTTAGTAATTTAATAATGATGCAGGCATAACATATTTTAATTGTATTATAATGGTGAACAAAAAAATTGGTTTTAATGATACCTGGGTATTGCTGATTGGTATACCTTTTACGGCATTTATTATTCCAATTGTTTTTAATGGAGTCCGGTTTACCAGAGAGCCATTATATAGTCCAAGAATATTTTTTATTGCACTGTTTTATACGGTAATACTATGGGTTGGAAACCGATATATAATGATCTGGGCAAGAAAGAAATATCCGCATTTTGATGATGTGAAGAGAAGGATTATAACGCAGTCTGTAATCATGTTCTTATTTACCATAATTGCTTGTAATCTATTGGGGTTTGCAGAATTTCGTATTCTTGAAGTATGGCTACAATATCCCTGTAATAATGCGTCCCCAATAGATAAATTAATTGATGGCAACAATGCTGCTTTGTTCTGTAGTTTAACCGTTTCGGCTATATACGAATCAAAGTATTTTATGCACGAATTAAAAAGTTCAGTTGAGGAAAAAGAATTATTAAAAAGGGAAGCGCTACAATCGCAGTTAAATGCTTTAAAAACGCAGATTAATCCTCATTTTTTGTTTAATAACTTAAATACTTTAAGTGCAATTATTCCAGATAATCCACAACAGGCAGTAGATTTTGTACAACAGTTATCAAAAGTGTATCGCCACATATTAGCAGTGAAAGATGAAGAGCATATACCATTAGAAAATGAGCTTGAAGTGCTGGAGTCCTATTCCTTTTTACTGAAAACGAGATTTGAAGACAATATTAATATCACCATTAATGTGCCATCGAAGTATTATTCATTTCAAATACCCCCCTTGTGCTTACAACTGTTGATGGAGAACGCTATTAAGCACAATATCATTTCTACAGATAAGCCATTATACATTGAAGTATCTGTAGTAAATGATAAATTGGTTTTTAAAAATAACCTTCAAAAGAAAATACAATCTGTTGATTCGACAGGTATAGGGTTGAATAATATAAAAAACAGGATGAAGTTGCTTACCGATAAACCTGTTCAGATAACGCAGACAGATACTTATTTTGCAGTAACAATTCCACTATTAAGTATTTAACTACATGAAAGTAATTATTATTGAAGATGAAATACCAGCTGCAAAAAGGTTTGCAAAACTTATTACTAATGTGGATGAAAGTATAGAGATTGTTGCCAGATTCGATAGCATAGAATCGTCGGTTAAATACTTGCAGACTCAACCCATAATAGATTTGATATTTATGGATATTCAGTTAGCGGATGGTTTGTGTTTTACCATATTTGAACAAGTAAATATTGCTACTCCCGTTATATTCACTACAGCATTTGACAAATACACCTTAAAAGCATTTAAAGTAAATAGTGTAGACTATTTATTGAAACCAATAGATGAAGAAGAACTATCAGTTGCAATTGAGAAATATAATCAAATTCATAAGAAAGAAATTACTAATCAATTTGATAAGTTTTCTGGTCTGTTAAATGATCTGGGTGTTGCAAAATACAAAGACCGTCTGATTATTAAAAGAGGGAAACAGATAAGCTTTATAAAGACGGAAGATATTGCCTGTTTTTATGCCAATGGTAAGTTGTGTTATATAGTAGACAATAATAATCAAAAATATTTAGCAGAAGATAATCTTAGCAATCTATCAATGAAGCTGAATCCTAAGAACTTTTATCGGATAAACAGAACAATGATTATCAATATTGCTGCTATTAAAAATACTGTTATCTGGTTGGGAGGAAGATTGAAAGTTGAATTACAAATTCCTACCAATGAAGAAACTATAGTTAGTCGCGAAAGGGTAGGTGGATTTAAGGAATGGCTTGATGGCGAATAAGTACAATATAAGTGCCGATTAAAAAAATTTGTATATTGCACTTGAAAACAAAAACCAGTGAGTAAAAACCTTATTTCAAAAATCAAAAAGCTAGGAATATTATTTACAGTATTAATTTGGCTTACATCCTGTTCCTCCTATAGGTATTTATATTATGTTCCAACTCCCAACAATCCTACGTTTCAAAAGAAAGGACAATCGATGCTTAGTGCTGAAGTAGAGGGTACTGCATTTAGTAATACTGAATCTATTGGAGGAGCTTTTCAGGGAGCGTATGCTATAAATAATCATTGGGCTACTGGGTATCATTTTGATTATAGAGAAGAAAAGAACATTTACCGTAATACTTCCTTTACAAGCAACAGGAATAATTATTATGACTCTTCATATGTATTAACTAACAGAAACGCCCACGAAATTTCTATTGGTTATTTTACACCTGTTAATAAAATAAAAACTGATTTTTTTAGCATCTATTCAGGGTATGGATATGGATTAATTCATATGAGAGAATCTGGGGCTGATTCTTCATTGAATCCATATCAGCGCGACTTGCAGGCGACAATTCATAAATTTTTTATTCAACCAGCTTTCTACATTATTCCTAATAAAAATATATCCTTAGCCTTTGTTACAAAATTCTCTGGCTTCTACTATTGTTTTAATAATAATAGTTATTCGACAGGAGAAAAAGTGTATTACAAAATGAATATTAATAACAATGATTTTTTTATAGATTTAGAACCCACTATTTTCTTTTCTTTTGGAATTAAAAATGCACATTTATTCACTAGCTATACTTTTAGTTCACCGATATATGGTAAACCAATTGATGTAATTAGTTCCTGTTTTTCTTTTGGAACAAAAGTGGATTTAATAAGTATTTTAAAACACAGATAAGGGTTTGTACTACTTTATTTCTTTATAAATAGCCTCCAGTATTTCTCCTCTTAAATTCAGTTTATTCAATGCTGTATTTTTCCTATCGGGATAAGTGCGGTTACTCAGAAAAACATACACTAACTGATGTTCGGGATCTGCCCATACACAAGTGCCTGTAAAGCCTGTATGTCCAAAAGCGGAACTGGCTGCAGAGGCTGCAGGGTAATAGTCTGTACCTTCTGTATGGTGTAATTCTGGTTTATCAAAACCCAGGCCCCTTCTACTCCTTTTACTGTGATAGCCAGTAAAGTAATCTACTGTTGAAGGGGCTATATATTGTCGACCATTCCAGGAACCTTTGTTCAGCAGCATCTGAAATAATATAGCAATATTATCTGCAGAGGAGAATAAGCCAGCATGACCAGCTGCTCCACCCATCATTGCGGCTCCTTCATCGTTTATATTGCCTTGCAAAACCTGCTTTCTAAACCAGTTATCTTTTTCTGAAGGAACAATATTTCCGACATAAAATTTATTAAGAGGATGATAGCCAATATTGTTGAGTTGCATTAGTAAATAAAACTGCTGCAACACATATTCTTCCAGCGATTGATGGGTAATATTTTCCACTACTTTCCCCAGTAGAATAAAGTCGTTATCGCTATACACATATTTACCTTTATTAACTAAAGGACTACTCATTATTCTTTGCAGCATAGTATCGCTCCAATCGGTTCTAAGGAATAGCTGATCAGCAACAGGAATACTAAAATACTTGCTATATTCTTTTCTAAAATAATCAGGTTTTACTGTACCTTTTATGGTATCCGTTATTTCTTTATAAAAAGGAATGAAAGACACTAAGCCAGCCTGATGTATCATTAAACTTCGTATAGTTAATCCTCCCTTATCTGTCTTGCGGGAAGCGGGTAAATAAACTGCAAGTGAATCATCCATATTAATCTTCTTCTCATCATACAACTTCATGATAGCAAGGGTTGTAGCGGCAACCTTTGTGATAGAAGCTACATCGTACAACTGATTGTTGCTAACAGGAATCTGATGTTCATAATCGGTATAGCCATAGTTTTTCTGCAATACAATATTTCCCTTATGAATAGCCATCACAGTACAACCCGGGAATGCCTTTTCCGATAATCCTTTCTGAACTATACTATCTATTATTATTGTATTGATTGGATTAGTAACAGCTTGCAATTCTTTAGCAACAATCCCTGTTCCTGCTTTCAAAGTATCATTAACAGAAACCGGTAATGTACCCTTCGGTTTTAAATAACCCAGTAATAATTGTCCTGCTACATTTTGTGTTACTTCATCATCTTCATAGCAAGCAATTATATTAGCTGCATTACTAAAGTTCTTTATGCAATAAGGATTACCAAAAGCCACCATAATAGTATTGGCTTTTTGCGCCAACAAATGCATGGCATAAAGATTGCCAGATGGAATACTAAAGTTATTCGCAGGCCTTCTGCTATAATGATGTATGCCTGCAATTGTTTTTGTATAACCCAATTTGGAAATACTATCTATTAATTGAAAAGAATGAATTGAATCGGTAGAGGTTGCAATATAAAATACATCCATATTAATCTTCGACTGCATGTATTTTGTAATAGCGTTTTCTGCACTTATTCCTACAGCTATATAAGCAACTTTATCTTTAGCATTAACAGGCAATATTTCTGCTGTTTCCTGCTTTACTAACGTTATAGCATTGTTTGCTATTAGGGTATTTATATCAGCTGTGTTTTTATTTATATCTTCTACTAAATGATTGGTATCTATAGGTTCAAAATGATTCAGGTGCAGATTGTATTTAGCTAATAATATCTTCTTTACCCTCGCTTTAAATTCTTTCTTTTTTATAAGTCTTTTCTTTAGAGCGATCATTGTTTTCTGAATACTCCCTTCTATGTCGCCTGGCAGACAAAGCATATCGTTTCCTGCAATTAAAGATTGTACAGAAGCCTCTCCAGAAGGATAGAATTTTGTGATGCCTTTCATCTCCAGTCCATCGGTTACAGCAATCCCTTTAAAGCCCAGTTCATTCTTCAATAATTCTGTTACATTGTTATAGGATAAAGATGTTGCTCTGTTAGCAGTTGTGTCGATAGAGGGAATGTATAAATGAGCATTCATAACACTGGCTACTCCTTCTTTAATAATTCTACGGAATGAATATAGCTCCAGAGAATCCAGCTGTGCACGGGTTTTATTAATCACTGGTAAATCCAGATGACTATCGACTGCCACATCTCCATGTCCAGGAAAATGTTTAGCGCAAGCCATTACATTTTCATCCTGCAAGCCACGCATATATGCAGTAGCAAAACTGGCTACTTTATACTTATTTTCTCCAAAGCTTCTATCGTTAATTACGGGATTGTCGGGATTGTTATTGACGTCGGCAACCGGAGCATAATTAACCTGTATTCCCAGTCTTTTACATTGCTTGGCTACAGCCTTACCAAAGGCGTATACAATGTTGCTATCCTGCATAGCGCCGAGCATCATTTGTCGTGGAAAATTAACTACACTATCCAGTCGCATACCGAGTCCCCATTCTCCATCAATACAAACCATCAAAGGTGTTTTAGCTATCTTTTGATAGTAGTTGGTTAATACAGCTTCTCTAACAGGTCCGCCCTGAAAAAAGCATAGTCCACCTACATTGTATTTTTGAATAATCTGTGTTAGCTCATCTACATGTTCTTTGCCAAGATTACTATGTGCACGAACTACCATTAGTTGAGCAATACGTTCTTCTTTACTCAGTGATTTATACACACTATCCACCCAGCGTCGGGCAGGCTTATCATTAGCATAAAAATGCTGTGCGTTTAATGGTAGGGCAGTTACAATAAATAAGAAGAAAAGAAAACAATATCTATTTCTCATGTGAGTGATTTATTACAACAAAGTAAAGAAGGAAGCGGTATTTAAATAAAGATGTGAATAGAAAATAGTAACCCCAAAACCTATTCCTCTATATATACTCTTTTTACCCTTTGACTAATTCCAGTAAGTATTTCGTAGGCAATGGTATTACATTCTTTAGCCACCTCTTCTACCCTTATATTTTTACCAAATACTTCTACGGTATCGCCTTCTGCTATATCCGGAACATCGGTAACATCTATCATGGTCATATCCATACATACATTGCCAATAACAGGTACTTTTTTATTGCGGACTAATACAAATCCAACGCCGTTTCCCATTCTTCTGCTATAGCCATCGGCATAGCCAATACGAATGGTAGCAATGCGGCTTTCTTTATCTACAGTTCCTCTGCGATTATAGCCAACAGTTTCGCCTGCCTGTATAGTTCTTATTTGTGCAACAGTGGTCTTCAAGGAGGCCACATTCTCCAGACTTACAGTAGGTAAGGAGGCAGAATCTACTCCATATAAACCTATCCCCAGCCGAACCATATTATACTGATATCCCGGATGTCGGAAAATAGCAGCAGAGTTAGCTACATGCTTTATAAAACTATACCCTATAATGTTTTTAAGAGTACTGCAGAAGCCATCAAATAAATACGTTTGATGGGCTGTATAGTCATCCATAGATCCATCCTCGCTTGCTGCAAGATGACTAAAGGCGGACTGTACCACCATCGTTTTTCTTTCTACCAATTGTTTGCCAAACGCTACTGCATCCAGATGTTCGAAACCCAGGCGATTCATACCTGTATTAATCTTTATATGAATAGGATGCTGCTTAATACCCTGTCTTAATAAATAAGCATGGAAGGCATTGTATATATTGAAAGAATAGATCTCTGGCTCCAGATTATTTTCTACTATTGCATCAAAGGCTTCTTCGTCTGCATTCATTACCATAATGGGTAAACTGATGCCTGCTTTGCGCAATTCTACCCCTTCATCTGCGTAAGCAACTGCCAGATAATCTACCTTATGATATTGCAATACTCTCGCTACTTCCGAGCTGCCGCTACCATAGCCATAAGCTTTTACCATAGCCATAAGTTTGGTTGAGGGCAACAAATGTTGCTGGTATATTTTTAAGTTCTTTACTAATGCAGATAAGTTTATTTCCAGTACGGTCTGATGTACTTTCTGACTTAGTTTATTGGCTATCCTTTCAAATTCAAAAACCCTTGCTCCTTTCAGCAAGATATATTCATCCTTAAAGTGATGGGTTGTTGTTTGACGAAGAAAGTTTTCGGTTGAGGAATATAATTCCACTTTGGGCACAGCTGCCTGAAAAAGGTATAGTGCTTTATTGATATGTTTTCCTACTGCTACCAGCCTGTCGACACCTCGCTGTTCCAGTGCCGCTGCTACCTGTTTGTACAAGGCCATATCATCCACACCAGATTGAAATATATCGGACAGTATTACAGTCGTTTTTGCATTACCAGATTGTTGTTTCAGATAGTCGAGCGCTATGCTTAGCGAAGAGATATCGTTGCTATAACTATCATTAATCAGGAAACAATTATTAACCCCCGTCTTCAACTGCAAACGCATTTCAACACTCTTCAGTAACTGCAGTTTAGACTCAATTGTTTTAATATCGTAACTCAACAATACCATCAAAGCAATACAGGTTACCGCATTGCTGATAGAGGCATCATCACTAAACGGAATGGTGATATCGAAAGGGTGTTGCTGATATACAATTGTCAACCCTGTTTTAGTTGATTTCTTTTCTACTGAAGTAATATATATTTCTGCAGCAGCGTTTGTAAAGCTCCAGGTAAATTGTTTGGAAGTAATGGCAGTAACGGGGATAACACCATATTCTGCTACTACATATTCTGCCTCGGAGAAAAGCTTAATTTTTTCTGATAGTTTTTCTTGTTCATCTTTAAAACCCTCGCTATGTGCCGATCCTATATTGGTTAATATTCCAATGTTGGGTCTTATTACCGACTCCAGCGTGGCCATTTCGTTTAAAGTTGAAATACCGGCCTCAAAAATGGCTAATGTATGCTGATGGTTCATCTCCCATACACTTAATGGAACCCCAATTTGAGAGTTGTAACTCCTTGGGCTACGTATTATTTTATAATCTTCTTCCAGTAATTCGTTCAACCATTCTTTTACAATAGTCTTTCCGTTACTACCGGTAATACCAATTACGGGATAATCAAATTCTGCACGATGATGAGCTGCCAATTCCTGCAGAGATTCCAATACATCATCAACCAATAGAAAAACCGCTTCTGGAAAGGCTTTGTAGTCAAATCCTTTTTCTACTACAAAACATCTTACCCTTCTTTCGTATACTTCTTCTATAAATTCCTGTCCGTTTCTACGGGCACTTTTAAGTGCGAAGAATAAAGAAGATTTTGGTAAGATAATCTTACGGCTATCGGTGAGTAAGTGATCGATAATCACCTCACTCTGTGCCGACATTTCAGCACCTGTTATAGCAGCTATTTGTTTAATTGTATAAGACAAATCAGTAGTATTAATATTTTATGGAGTTGACTATCAACCGGCATCAAAAGTATTATATAACTGAACAAAAAATAAATGCTGTACAATTATCTTTAATAAAATAGTTTAAACATTAGTTTTACAACCTAAATAAGTACCATAAATGTCTTCTATAATCATCAAGAACGCCACTATTGTAAATGAAGGAACTCAATTTCTGGGCGATATTCTTATTAAAGACCAGCGGATTGAGAAAATAGGAACAGGATTGCAAACCAAGGGAGCTGCTACCGAAATAGATGCTAATGGTTTATTACTCCTACCGGGTGTGATAGACGATCAGGTGCATTTTAGAGAGCCGGGATTAACCCATAAGGCCACAATTTTTACAGAATCCAGGGCTGCGGTGGCGGGTGGTGTTACTTCTTTTATGGAAATGCCCAATACCAATCCTCCGGTGTTTACGCAGGCTTTACTGGAAGATAAATATACTATTGGTAAACATACCTCTCTGGCTAATTATTCCTTTTTTATGGGTACCTCCAATGATAATTATGACGAGGTAATGCGTACCAATGAAAAGAAGGAAGAGGTGTGTGGGATAAAGATATTTATGGGTTCCTCTACCGGCAATTTATTAGTGGACAATGCATTAGTGTTGGAAAGAATATTTGAAGGAAGCGAATTACTGATCGCTACGCACTGTGAGGAAGAGGCTATTATAAAAAGCAACTATCAACAACTAAAAGCTAATAAGGAAATACTGGAGCCTTCCGATCATCCAATTATCAGAAACGACGAAGCCTGTTTTGAATCTTCTTTGAAGGCTATACAGTTTGCACATAAGTTTGGTACCCGTTTGCATATTCTGCATATTACTAGCGAAAAGGAGTTGCAGTTATTTAGTAATATGTTGCCTTTAAAAGACAAAAGAATTACTGCCGAAGTGTGTGTGCATCATTTACATTTTACGGCCGATGATTATGCCCTACTTGGTAATCAGATAAAATGTAATCCAGCTATTAAAGCGTCCCATAACAGAACCGCTTTGTGGACAGCGCTGAATGATGATCGCCTGGATATTATAGCTACCGATCATGCGCCACATACCTGGGAAGAAAAGCAACATGCATACGAGCAGGCACATGCAGGGTTGCCGCTGGTACAGCACTCTTTACAGTTGATGTTGCAATATGTAGCGGATGGAAAAATAAGCATCGAAAAAGTAGTTCACAAGATGAGTCATGCCGTAGCTACCTGTTTTCAGATAAAGGAACGAGGGTTTATAAGAGAAGGATATTTTGCCGATCTGGTATTGGTTAATCCTAATAAACCCTATACCGTAACTAAAGATAATATACTGTATAAATGTGGCTGGAGTCCTTTAGAAAACACGCGGTTTAATGCTTCTATTGAAAAGACTTTTGTAAACGGACATATAGTTTATGGAAATAATGTAGTGGATGAATCTAAGAAGGGAGAGAGACTACAATTTGATAGAAGATAATTACCAGTAACACTAAAACGCTTTGAGATTTAAATGTAAAAAATGCAGATAGACCAAACCACATTATACGACCTTTCTATCTTTCATGCAGATGAAACACAATCTGTATTTCATCATTTAAACCATACTCAAACCGTTAATGGTCGTCACTTTCTGGCGCAGATTCTCACCAATCCTTTACAATCTGTAGCGGCAATAAATGATGTGCAGCAAACTATTAAACACCTGCAGGAAATAGGACCTAAGCTTCCGGTAACTATTACCAACGGCACCTTAATGGTTATTGAAAAGTTTTACGAAACAGGGCTCGATGCTTTGCCGGATAATGCCAACATTATCAATGCTTTTTTCTATAAGCTAATTAGTAAGCCAGATTTTTCTTTAGCAAAATACTCAGTAAATCATTTTATTACCTTCATAAGAGGGATGAAAGAAATAGAGGAGCTTTTATTGCAATCGGAGGGTACACAACTTCGTACCTGGGGAGATAAAATAAACCTTTTACTAAAGCACCCCAATGTACAGCAGATGATTGCATCTACCGATATGCTCGCCAGCTGGGAAATATTACATTATGCATTCTTTTTACAGAAAGAGTATAAAAACAAGTGCAAAGAATTAATAGATATTTATAGCAGGATAGATGCTTATTTAAGTCTGGCTATTTCCTGTAAAAAGTATGGGTATTATTTCCCCAGTGTTATGGATAGTAATACCCCTAATATTACTTTGCAGGGGCTGTATCATCCACTCTTAACATCGCCAGTAGATTATGATACTATGCTGGATGATACGCATAATTTTCTATTTCTTACAGGCGCCAATATGGCGGGTAAAAGCACCTTAATTAAAGCCATTGGTATTGCGGTATATCTGGCACATATTGGCATGGCGGTTCCTGCCCGTTATATGAAAATAAGTTTGCTGGATGGATTGTTGAGTAACATTCAGGTATCGGATAATATTGTAAAAGGCGAAAGCTATTTTTATAATGAAGTGAAGCGCATCAAACAAACTATTGAGAAAATAAGTGATGGTAAAAAATGGCTGATTCTGATAGATGAATTATTTAAAGGAACCAACGTACAGGATGCTATGAAGTGCAGCACGGTAGTAATAGAAGGCTTCTGCAAAATGAGCAAGGCTTTATTTGTGCTCTCTACCCATTTATACGAGATTGGTTATAGCTTACACGAACAAAGCAATATACAGTTTCGCTACTTCGAAACCTCTATTGAAAACAATGAACTACAATTTAGTTATCAGTTAAAAGAAGGCATTAGCAACGATAGACTTGGCTACCTTATTATGGAAAAAGAAGGCGTAGTAAAGTTGTTGCAGGAAGCAAAATAGTTATTAACTGACCTTACGCAAGTGTATCAACAATCTACATCAACTATATAACTGAAACAGTTTATATTCAATGAGTGATGTATTAAACAGCTTGCTGTTCTCTGCGTTCTCTGTATTTGTATTCATTATCACATTATCAAATCATCAATTATCTGATTAGAAAGAATTCTCTGCGTCCTTTGCGTAACTGTATTTGTATTATAATTTTCTCTGTGTTCCTCAGTGTCGTCAGTGTCTCTGTGGTTCAAATGTATTCAACCAAAGTTATTTCACCGGAAAACATCAGCCCCTGATTTAATACGCTGCGTAACATCAGTTATTAATTAATACTGCCCATCTTCAAACATACCGGACTACCCACCAGTATATCTTTACCCGTATTCATCAGTAATCCGCTGTGTTGATCTCTTTTAAATACGGCTATATTATTCGATTGCTGATGTCCTACCAATACATAATTTCCCGAAGGATCGATGGTAAAGTTTCTGGGCATAATACCGCCGGAAGGCAATACCTGTAATAGTTTAAGCTTTCCGGTATTTTCGCTTACTGCATAGGTGGCAATGGTATTGTAGCGCCCTCTGTTGGTAGCATATAAAAATTTATTGTCTGCAGATATATGAATATCAGCACAGCCTTTATCTTTATTATCGGTGCTATCGGTACTAATAGTTTGTATACGTTTTGCAGTATTGCCAGTAAAAGAATAAACATCGATGGTGCCACTTAGCTCATTAATAATGTAGGCGTTTTTGTTGCTGGTATTAAAGGCAATATGTCTTGGTCCATTCCCTGCTGTGCTTTGCAGTACTATACTGTGGAGCGTATCTAAAGGGTTCTTTTTATTGGTGGCATTAAACGGGTAAGCAATTATTTTATCGGTACCTAAATCGGTTGTAAAAAGATATTGTTCATCGGTAGAAAAGATGGCGGTATGAACATGTGGTTCCTGCTGACGATCTTTTACAATGCTACTGCCAGCGTGTTGTATAAACTGTTGTACCGTATCCATACTACCATCTTTATGTACACCAAAAGCAGAAAGACTACCCCCTTTATAATTAGCCGTAAAAACCCATTTGTTTTGTTTGTCAACGGTAATATAACATGGTCCAGCCCCTTTAGTTATTTGCGTATTTATCAGAGATAGTTTGCCACTATGTTTATCAAAAGTATAAGCAGTGGCAGCACTGATATTATTGTCGCCTCCTTCTTTTACAGCGTACACAAACTCTTCTTTATTACTAACGGTTAAATAAGACGGGTTATTTGTTTTTGCTGCAGCTACCAGTTTTGCGGTACCACTATCTGCATTAAACTGATAACTATAAATTCCTTCACTCGTTCCCTTAGTATAGGTACCTACCAGTAAATAATAGCTGTTTTTCTGCGCGCTTACAACAAAAGATATTAAGCAACTAAAAGCAATTAATACTATACGCATAAGTCTGATATTAATGTTATACAATAGGAGTTTCGAAATGCACTTCTGTCTTCAGCGCTTCCATTACATTATATATAATGGGGCATCTATCGTAGTGCATAAAAATAGTAAACAATCTGTCTTGTACTGCTGGTAAATGAAGCGCAGGAAATTCTCTGCAACCAGCAAAACGATTGTCGTAAATAGTACATTTATTATCCGCTAAAAAATGACAAGGCATAGCACTCATCAGCATCTTACCCGACAAGCTTTTTTCTACATAAGCATCATCAAAGTCCTCGCGCGATATTGCCAGAAACCCTGCAGCCGCATCGGCTTCGGCAGTATTCAATCCTATCATCAACGATTTGCAACAATTACCACATTGGGTACAATCTATAGCGGGGGTAATTTTCAGTTCCAGTCTTTGCACTGCAGCATCCAGCTCCTGCGAATTCAGCTTTTTCAATAGCGTTATAAAGGCTGCATTCTCCTGTTCTTTTGCAGCAGTATCCTTTGCTATAGTATCTAAGTTTGTTTCCAGAATGGGTAACTGCATAAAGCTATTTATTCAAAAGTAATGGCAATAATTTCAAATCAAAATATTTATGGTATTATTGTGTCTGTATATAATTCTATTTTATGGCACTTATCCTTCCTGTATTAGATAAAAGTCCACAGTTTGGCACCAATTGTTTTGTAGCGCCCAATGCCACTATTGTTGGCGATGTAACCATGGGCAACGATTGTAGTATCTGGTTTAATGCCGTTGTACGTGGCGATGTAAACTTTATTAAAATTGGCAACAAAGTAAACATTCAGGATGGGGTGGTTATTCATTGTACCTACCAGAAGAATGGCACTACTATTGGCAACAATGTATCGCTTGGGCACAATGCCATTGTACATGGCTGCACCATTCACGATAATGTGCTGGTGGGTATGGGTTCTATTGTTATGGACAGGTGTGTAGTGCACAGCAACTCTATTATTGCTGCTGGTTCGGTAGTGCTGGAAGGGACTATTGTAGAAGCTGGTACTATTTATGCAGGCATTCCTGCTAAGAAAGTAAAGGATATTTCACAGGAAAAAATTCATGGAGAAATAGATAGAATCGCCAACAATTATCTGCATTATTCTACCTGGTTTCAGGATAGTAATGCACTATCTACCAAATAAAAAATGCAGTAGTATTGTATACAATAGCCTTTGCTATAATATTAATACTACTGCACTACAATAAGAAAACAGCGGACTATTTTCTGGTAAAAGTTCTAATGTAATTAATCAAATCGCCAGGGGTGCCGGTTTTACCAAAGCCTCCTTCTATTACATCATCGTTGCTGGGTATTCTTCTTTTAAAAGATGGCATGTCTTTGTGCCCTTCTGTCATTTTATAAAAGATAGCTCCATCCGATTGTTTTTTAAATGCTTCGCTGGTAAAATCTCCTGGAGTCTGGTTTAGTTTAATAGCCCTTGGGCCATCTCCTTTACCATTTACACCGTGGCAGGATTTACAATAGCGACCATACATTTCCTTTCCAATTTTAATAGAGGATGAATCTGAAGGAACTGGATTTTTCATCTTTTGATATTTTTCAGGAACTACCCATTTTGTTGGGTCCTGATCAAAAGAGAACATGAATAATGCGAAAATTACGACTCCTAAAGAAGCGATAAAAGTTTTCATAATGAACAAGTTTTAGACCATTCGAAAAACAGTTTCAAATGATTGTCGGCAAGCTACCCATCTTTTTCCGAATTAAAAATGACGAAAATCATATTATGGCTAAATAGGTTCTTTTTCTTTGCCCCCACCCCCATATTCTCACTTATTTGTATTCATTATCAATTATCCATTTTCCATTATCAATTAATTTTGGGCGTTCCGCAAGCGGCCGTTCCAGCTCTTCCTATCTTTTTTTCACATGTATTTGTATTAAATCCCTCCTTTGGAGGGTTGGGGAGGCTGTATTCCCTGCTGGCACTAACGCATATACAAATACACCCATGTAATGCTGTATAAAATTTGTTTCTACCATATGGTCATCCCTCCGGGATTAATTAAACAATCTCGCAACATAACGGCTAAGGAATAAACCCATATATATTTAAAAGTTCCGTAGGGACGAGCTTTTGGTAGAAAGATCGTATTGATAAAAGGAGGCTAAAATCCCGTGGGGATGACCTTATGGTATATGATACTTGTAAACTTTAGTGCATTATAAAGCAAATCAATAAAAAAGCCATATTAGCTAAAAATTTGTCAAGGCTCAAGATTATAAACGATTGATGACCCACTTTTTCCATGTAATTCTTTTATCGTAAGAACAAGCATTCCCCCAAACCCTTGGATGAGCCCCCCTGTATACTTTCTTATTAAGTTGTATCTCTTTATTATTGATGTTATCCATTTTTATAAAACAATCATAAGATTTAGCGCTTGTAAAAATAATTTTCTGAAATTTGACAGTTTTTAAAATATGCTTTAAAGCTTCATAAGCTACAGAGGAATCTTTATCACATACTTTAATAGTTGAGGCAGCTTTGTATGATGGTCTTTGGAAATAATTATAGATACCTACATAATCTAAAGGTGAGTTAGTATTGTCTTCTTTCAAATTTAGCCCCTCTCTAACTACTGATGATAACTTCCGATAAACACTTTTCCCCTTAGCTAACGTCATGTCATCGCTTTCTGAATTTGTTATTATCTGCCGTGTATTTAAGCATTCTTTGAAATTGCTTGTAAGTCCATTTGCTTTTATATTGTAAAAAAGCTCAGGTGCATCAATTTTTAGATTGTGCTTATCATATTGATATTTAAATACGTCAGGGTTGATGTAATGACTTTCCATAATAAAAAGCACTCCATCAGAAACTATTTTATTACCAATGTGTGGCAGTAGGAAAGGACGCAAATTAAACCCTTCGAATTCACAAAGTATATTATCAAAATCGACAGAACTTTTTGATTGGCTCTTCATTTATAACTTTTAAATGTATTAATTTACATTGATGGAGAATGGTAATCACCATTTGGATTTCTTCTGCAAATATCAGAAGTTAAGTCTGCTATTGAAGAACGTTCAGCGCCACAATATTTACAAGAATACTTTGATTTTATACTGCCCTCATAAGGAACGTGATAATCTCCATTAGGGTTTCTTCTGCAAAATGAAGAAGTTAAATCTGAAATCGAGGAACGTTCAGCGCCACAATAAACACATGCTACTTTTGACATAATATATATTTTTTATTAATGCCTACTTTTTTAGATTTCGGCTGCTCTTATTATAAAGCTGCTATTTGAATTTTAACTAATTTTCTTTACCGCCTTTATATTTGGGAAAAGGGTATCGTTTCCACATGTTTCTATTTGGATCATGTGCCATATCTCCTGCATATGGAACCATGGAGATTGTTTCAATCTTTTGAAAATATTTGTCGTCATTGATTAAATTTTTAGAAAGATATTTCTTCATTACCCAACCCATAATACCATTGCCATCTAATCCACAATTGTTTTCTTTATAAAGAATTTTTACATAAATATAATTTTTGGATTTAGTCTTATTTTCTCTATCATCTACACTTCTAACTATAGCACCTTTATGTAAAAAACCTTGAATATAAAAGCTATTGCCTGGGTTGTCTAATATAAGTAAGTTATCAGTTTGACAATAAAATGTCTGCTCTTCAAAAGCTACTACTTCGTCTTTTTTTACTGTTAACTTTTCTGTTAATTTATTATCATTTTTTAGCGGTATAGTTTGTTTATTTGATGTAGGATTTGCAATAGCGTCTTTTAATTTATTTTCGTATTCTAATACATTTTTTATTGTGTTATTAACTATTGAAATAGTACCTGTCCCATTAGCACTTATTTGACTTAGTGTTATTTTATCTTGCCAAAATGAATTGTATGCAATTTTATTTTTAGAAGTTTCAATGTTTATATTGGTGTTCCAAAAATTTACATAAAAATTTACTAATAGTCTATAATCTCCATAAATTTTACAACCATCAATAATCATATTTTTCTCGTTATTAAAAAAATAATGAAATTTAAAATGTAATGTTTTGTTTTTAGACCCTTGAATATTATAGGTAGGAGAATAACTGAATGATACAGTTTTATTTTTATCATCAAACTCAGAACCACCATTGGCAGCAAGGCCCAATTGATTTACAAAAGCTTGTAATCTTTCTATTACAAAATTAAAATCAAAGTATGTTATTTGAGTGGTATAGTTATTATTTACTAAGTTGATTAACAATGTTGATTTATCATAGCCATATGGAGTCCAATCTTTTCTGTTCTTTTCATATAATTTTATGCTATCAATGTTATTAGATTGAGAATAACATTTTATAAAAGCAAATACTAAAACAAAGAATAAAAAATTTTTCATAATTATTATTTTATACGAGTATTATAATCAAATTAATACCTTAGGGGTTACTGTCTCACCAGCAATAATCCTACCCCTTCTTTCCCTTCTTCTTTTTCTCATCCCCTCTCGAAATAGCTTACAAAAAAGAAACGGAGTAATCCTCTGAACATGCTGCACTTGTTTCGAAATCTATTGCAGCTTAAAGCTGCATTTCTCCATTCTTCTCAGTATCTCCTTCCATGCAGCAGTCTCTTTAAATTATTCATCTCCTATTCAGAATAGAATCAAAGAAAAAGTATTCTGCGTTCTTAGGCGTTCCAAATATAACCAATCACCTAATACCCCAAAAAGAAAGCCCGCAGAAAAATCCGCAGGCTCTATATCAAAACAGTTTAGTTTTTATATCTTTAGTGTTTAGTTTTTTGTATCCTCCTTACTCAATGTATTCATTAGCATATTATCACATCAGATAATTATCAAATTAATATCCTCCCTGTATTAATTAATACGCTTAAGTTTCACAACTACAATAGTAGTAGTACTTCTAACAATCCTAACAGGAAATATCTGTGCTACAAATCCAGGTGCCTCTGCCTTAAAACTACCCTTACCAGTTTTTACACTAACTATAGTAGCCACATTATCATCTGCATTAGCCATTTTGTCAGAGTTTTCGTCTTGCACCACTCCGCCTGTTATTGGCTTTCCAGCTTCATCAAATAAATGTACTTCCAGTATATTGTGTCTTCCATGCTTAATAAGCTTACTTGTAAGATCAAAATTCGAAGCCATCACAGTCTCAGGAAAATAGGAATGTACCAAATCACCAATACTTTCTATAGCATCATCAAGTTTCAGTTTCAATGGTTCCATTAAATCTGTACCCGTACTCTTTTTTTCCTTGGCAAAACTGGTAGGCAAATCCTTCGAACCATTAAAATTAAGAATATTGGTTTCCATTTCCGTTATTTGAAGGGCATCCAGTACGGATAATAACGTAAGATTATTTTTCATCAAATCTTTTACGGCATTTGCCCTGCTCATTATAATATCAGCAGAACCTCTGTAATAAGTATCTGGATGACTCAACCCATCCAGCAACAATTTATTTTTCAATCCTTTCGCCTCCGTCTTAGCCCTAAGGCTATACTTCATCAAACTGGCAATCATAATGCTGGCCAAATCAGTCTTGTCACCTGCAATTCCAGTATTATCTTTCTGTTGTGTCTTTGCCGCTACTTCTATTGCTAAAAGTACAGCACTCAGTTTTACTTCCCAGCTTGGGTAATCTGGTATAGTATTTAAAGCAGTTTTATATGCTTCACTCTTGCCAAAAATCTGAACTCTTTTGCCCGAATCGTAATGGGCTTGATCGTCTTCATTCATATGTGTGTTTTTTGTAACAATGTAAACCTACATCTATTAACCTGCCTTAAATCATTTACCCAATAAGGTTGATAACCAATTACGCACATCTCAATGCACATTTCAATATAATCAACCTTTACAGTATTTACAGAATAGCTTTAATCTAAAATTTAAAATCAATAATGTATATACATCATCAATTTCGATGCAAACAATAATACCAGAATAAGTATTATAGTTCGTTATGAAGGTTACAAATGAAATAAAGACGGGTGTTTGAAGTATTTGAAAACTGTAATAGAATACTAATTCGTAATCTGGGATAAAGCTAACAATAGATATTGTATGCTAATAAAGTACTTTTCGTACGGGCATAGTCTGTACACTACAAAGCATAGTCTATTCACTGCATAGCATAGTCTGTTTACAAAGGAGCATGTTCTTTACAGAACCACAATGGTCTTGTTATGTAAGCTGATGATGCTTTTTGCTAAGTAGCATAGCCTATACAGTACTAAGATGGACTTGTTCTTTAAACGGATAGTGCTTTTCAATAAGCAGCATAGTCTTTACAGTACTTTAATGGTCTTATTCTTTACATCGATGTAATTGTTCACTTAAGAGCATGTTAATAAATTAAATAGCCAATCAGCCGCAACCTTTATTTCATGATCAATAACTTTTGTGAATACGATTCATCTGTCAGTATCATCTTAAGAAAATAAGTACCCGTTTTTAAAGCAGCGGTATTCACTTTTACTATTCCGTTGATGATGGGTAATTCCTGTTTAAAAACCATCCGGCCTGTAATGTCTGCAATCTCAATACCGGTTGTTTTATGGTTGCTATTATTAATGAATAGCTGTACATAATCGGTAGCAGGATTGGGCACAATGCTAAAGCCTGCATTTAGTAAAGGAACATGAATGGTACATATTTTGCTATAGGTATAAGCTCCGTTTTTGTTGATTATTTTTAATCGGTAATAAAGGTTGGCACCTCGCCATGCTGTTATATTATCGTTGAAAAGATAGTTGGTTTTACTGGTAGCAATTGTTTCGCCAATGCTATTAAATTCAACGCCATTGAGGCTTCTTTCTACCACATATTTATCTACATTTATTTCGGCATCTACCTGCCAGTTCAGCAGTACAGTATTATCCAGTGAACGTCCGGTAAAGGAAATGATATTGACAGGCAAGGACACGATACAGCTGCTATTCCATAGCTGACTATCCATCCAGGTTAAACGATGTTTTATCCAGCTTTTAAGGGTATCTACTTCCTGCTGAAAAGTAGGCGGCCAATAAGCATTTGGCCAGGTGTAATGTCCCAGTACAGGCCAGCGTTTATAGGTGTTTACCTGATCCTGCTGCACTATGTTCTGCATAGAATCGATGAGGCTGTTTATATTGCTCCAGGATAATACATTCTGTCTGAAACTGGTGTAGCGGCATTTGTATAAATTACTATAAACAGTATCGTTGTAAAACAACCTGCTCCACCATACCGGATTGCCCGGACAAACGGTACTCCATTGCCATACATTCCAGTATTGTGCAAGGCCGTAATTGCCGTTTCCAAACGATAAGTTGTAATCCCATATTGGACCGGCTTTTATGTGCGGATCTTTACTGTCTTTATCTTTATGATAATAACTACTGAGCCTGTACCCATCGATATTACGGGCCAGTTCGACCATCATTGAATGATCGACAAATGTTTTTAAGCTTACATATTTCTTATAGCCATTTACGGTATCGTAAAGAGAATAGCTTAAGAAAGCTGTTTCGAATTTACCAACATAGTTTGCCAGATAAGCCGCTTGTTTGGGATTAATACTATCGGGACTTGGATAGTCGTATAAATAGTTGATTCTTTCGGTAGTATAACTGGCTGTATCGCAAAGCATGTAAGTACCTGTCCATCCAGCATTCTGAGCGCCGGTGGTTTTATCTATTTTAAAAATATAGCCACCGGTTAAATCATTGCCGGTAGTATCTTTTGCTTTAAGGTTTGCAATGTTTACCCTGTTTTTATCACGTTTAATTTTTTCCATTAATACATAAATACCTTCATACATTCCATTGACATATAGTATAAAATATTTAGTACGGCTGGCATAGTGCCCCATTTGATTACTGATGTTATAAATGACGGTATTACGCATTAAACTTTTATCGTCGTAAGGGGGATAGAAAATCCATTCGTGTTGTGAGGGCATTCCTAAAAGAGTAGTATCTAAATCGTTGCCTGTACTATCCCAGGTCTGCAATCCATAAGGTTTTTGTGGAAAGTATTGCGAAGAACTTCCTCTGTATTCTATACCTATGGTTCCTTTAAAACTGGGCGTATCGGCGTAATGATTTAGTTTACCACCACCATTATCTATTATGTTCATCTGTGCTTTAATTTTAGGTTCATCTAAAATGGTTTGTCCATTGGTAAACACTTCTATAATAGGCAGATGAGTAGTATCGGGCATGATGGGTGCGGGGGTAGTACCAAAAGTAATACTCCAGTTATATAGTGTACCAATATTATACTGGCAGCAGTCTTTTACTTTCAAGATCCATTTTCCATTGGGATTCTGACCATTGTTTAAAGTGCCTAACCAGCTCTGTGGTTGAAAGTTTCCTGTATAAGGTGGGCCATTTAAATAGACGGCAGTAGTGCCTGCTCTATAATTAAAATGTGTGTTGGAATAATTGGATCCACCCCAGCCATTATTTTGTGTCAATAGAATTATGGTACCATTGGGAGAAATAAGGGAGGCGGTAATATCGCCAGCGCTGGGATGGTTGATATTAATCATAACATCCTGTATGCCGAAAGTAGTATTGAGAGAAGTGCCTAAGCCAGTTACCGTTAAAGTATCCTGTAAGGTAGCAGTATCGGGGATTAATCTGTAGCTGCTTTTACTGAAAGTCTGGGAGAAAGAATGGATTGAAATAAAACAAGCAAGGATAAACAGTAGTTTTTTGTTCATAAAAAACCGTGGATAGTTTTTTGATGTTTATAGAATTTTATAAACATACGTTTTACTAAACGGCATAAAAGTAGTTAAATACTGCAATAAATTTATAAAGTATAGTCCTTAGCGGGTAGAATTAATTTGAGTTAAGGCTGTATAGCAATACTATATTGTATACCTTTAAAGTAGTAGTAGAAGATTTTTGTTGTGATTGCATTCATAGATTTGCAGGCGAAGAATGTAGTACTATTGTAGACTACTATTTTACCATTTAATAGCAATAAGTTTATGAACAATAGAACATTGAATATACTGGAGGGAATAGGTGTAGGAATGAGGATACTATCTTTTACTGCATTGAGTATTATGGGAAAATCAACTCCCTTTTTAGCTTTATGGTTAATTAATACTTTTGATGCAATCTTACTTACCTACTGTGCTGTGGTAAGGAAAAATAATTCCTATATTGTACTGAATTTATTCTGGATACTGGTTGGATTAATTGGTATTTATAACAGTTTGAAATAAGGAGAAGATTATATTTGTAACAACGTATAAAACATTATAAATAAAGCAGTATGACTATAGCAGAATTTATTGCATTGCAACCAGCAGAGCGACAAGGGTTATTAGCGGAACTACATGAGCTTATACTTCAGAAAGATAAAACGGTAACGGCTGAAATTGCCCCAATGATGGGAAAGGATATGATTATTTATAATGCTCCGGGAACATTTAAATATGGACTTGCAAGTGTAAAAAAACATATGTCGCTGCATGTTTTACCTATGTATATGAATCCTGCTATATACGATAAGTATAAAGGATTGTTGACAGCTGCAAACTTTCAGAAAGGCTGTATTAATTTCAACAGCAAAGAAGAAATGCCGCTGAAAATAGTAAAGGAGTTAATAGCTGAATGTGCTACAATTGATCTTAGGGCGTTAAGAGAAAAGCAACTTAATTCAAAAGCAAAGAAGTCGAAAAAGGAGTAGTCGATGAAAGTAGGTAATATTGATTTATTTTGTGGCTAGTTAATTGATTTAAATGGGATACTTTTATTTGGAAAATAATATTTATCTGGCAATTAATGAGTATTTAGATCTTTCAATCAAAAATGTATGCAGTGAAAACGTTTAATACAAAAATTGGAGTTGAATTTTTAGTCCCTTTATTATTAATATTAGGCTATTTGCTGTATGAATTAATGATTAAATTTAGTATCTCTGGTCTATTAATTTTACTGCTGTTATTTTCTTTTTTTGCCTATATCTTTTTGTCTACTAAATATATTATTCGGGATAAGACATTAGAAGTTAAATGTGGTTTCTTTTTAAACCAGTTAATTAATATTGATACTATACAAAAAGTAAAGGATGTGACAGATTTATTTGCTGCACCTGCAACCTCTATATTTAGAATAGAGATAAAGTATAATGATAATGAAAGCATTGTGATTTCGCCGAAAAATAAGCATGACTTTATTCAATTATTGCTGAATATTAATCCAAGAATAGAAATAGAAAAAAGTAAGTAAGGCTGTTATCAAAATATACTTGTATGAATTTTGTAACAATAGAAACCAGCAGACTGTTATTAAAAGGCATTTCTTCGGAGGTGATGCATAATATTTTTAGTACGCTTTCAAAACCAGCCATTAAAGAACTTTTAGGACATAGAACTGAAGAAGACTATTTGCAGGAAGAGCATAAATTTAAAAATGGATATTCCAGTTATAATAGAAGATTCTTACTTTTTTTATTGATTGATAAAGAGCTCAACGTCATAATTGGCAGATGTGGAATTCATAACTGGAATGCAGATCATAAGAGAGCAGAGATTGGCTATAATATGCTGGATGAAAGTTATAAAAGAAAGGGTTTAATGACGGAAGCTGTGAGTAGTATAATTGACTATGGATTTAACCAGCTTAAACTGCATAGACTGGAAGCGCTGGTAGGTATTAATAATATTGCCTCTTTAAAAATAATGGTAAGGTTTGATTTTGTAAATGAGGGCTTATTAAGACAACATTATTATATTGATGGCAAATATGAAGATTCTATAATGTTTTCTATAATTAGTGATGAGTATAAAAAGAAGAAGAGAAATAGCTGAAATACCTGACTCTTTAGTATTTAACTTTGAGTAAATCTCCTTTTATTAAATCAGTGCATTTTAATATCTTTCTGTAAGGGGTACTTATAATCTGGTATTATTTTTGTAGTTGCAATACGATAAAAACAACACATGTATTTAATTCATTTTCTATTTATTATTTTATGTTGGTTTAGCCATCCAAATACCAGCATCCTTAATAATAAACTAAGCGACCCGCCAACATTTTATAATAAAGACAGTATTAATCAATTTATTATTAATTATTATCGTCAAGAGTTTGCTACACAAGAGCAGGATTATCCTGACGCGCTGATTAAAGTAGATACTATAGATGGGCTGATTAATATTAAGCATCAACTATATAAGGAACCTGATTATGGACCTATCAGGATTATTCCTGCACCCAGTGGATTTATTACCGGATATTTAAATGATGATCATAAAAAAGATTTAATAGTTTCTGTCTACTCAACCGAAGGTGGTCAATCGAGCTGGTTAGAAATTTTTGTTTTTATCAGTAAAAATAATCAGCTACAATTTTTTAGGAAATATACATCTTACGATTTAGGGTATTGCAAACGCGTAAAGGGTAAGGGAAAGTTTTATCCTGCTGCTATTATCAATAAAACCCTGGTGGGAGAAACAAGATGTTTTACGCCTAAAGATCCAGGATGTTGTCCGTCTGGTATTGTAAAAACTAAATTTAAGTTCAGCAACGGTCTTCAATTAGTTAGTCAGTTGAAGTAAAGATGTTATTTAATTCTTGCTGGTAGTTGACAATAATATTGTATTTAAACTTATTGCATATTTAGCTCCATACGTTCCTGTATAATACTCAAAGGAGAAGCTAAAGCATTTACATACTGAAAGTTTCCTTCTCTGTTGTTATTAATAGAAAGTTGAATAGGACAGGCTTCGCTTTGTACTGCATTTACTATAAACTCATTGCTGTCGTTATCATAATAAACATAAGGAGCGCCAGAGGAACCGAAACGGAAATAGCCTTTGATAAGGTATCTTAATCCTTCGAAAATATAGTTGCCTCCAAAGCGATCTTCGAAGCTACCATGATGGTCGAGAAAGCCTTCTATCTGCGCCTTGTTTATCAGTCGTCCAAGAAAACCACCTGGAGAACTTTGCAGACAATAGTAATTGCGTTGATCGTCGTCGAGTACCTCATAATTGACCCCTATAGAAGGCAAAGCATCTATAATATCCTGATTGGTATTGACTATTTTATACAAGGCAATATCGGCGGAATAAAAAGCTTCTACCAGTTTTAGTTCAATGAGGTATGTATGTCTGTTAAGTTGTGCTTCCTGTAAGTATGTGGTAGCATCAAATTGATTGGTTAAAGTCTGACTACCATAAAACTGTGGCTCTTTAAACTGCGCAATAAGATATGGGGTGCAGATATTACGTTCGGTAAATGTTACCCAACGAGTATCGAAAGGAATGCTTTTAATAGTGTTGGCAATTGTTTGTACATCGGGCTGATTTACAATATTGATATAGCGCTTTTGTGTAGCATTATCCAACAGGTAACATTGATTAAATAATTGTGCTTGAACCGGATTCAGTAAAGGCATTAACTCTTGCTGAAAAATACTTTCTGGTATCGACTTTATCAGCACTGCTTCGGATCGAAGATTGTGTGCTACAGATAAAACATAACCATTGCCAATATGAAAAGCAGAGATGTTATTATCAAACTGACGACGATGAGGTTCGGCAGGATTGTGAATCCACATTATTCTGAATAAAGGAGAAGTCTGCTCGTTGGTTAAAGCCAGTTTCTTGCTAATCATGTTACTATATTTAAGAAGTTCGAAAGGTTTAAGGGGTTCAATAAGTTGAATACAAGTGCTAATTGTTTAATGGCTAAATTGTCAAATTACTAATCTGTGTTTGTATTCATTAGCACATTTGCTAATTATCAAATTAGCTAATTAGATTCTTGCTTTCCATGGAATTTCTTCCACTCTTTGCTGATGTCCAATATATCTTGCCAGCACAAAAAGGTAATCGCTTAAACGGTTTAAATACTTAATTACCAAAGGTTCTACAAAAGTATCCTGATGGTATAATAGCACTACATTACGTTCGGCTCTTCTGCAAATACAACGAGCAATATGCGCATTGGAAACAGCTATACTACCTCCAGGAATAATGAAGCTTTTCATTTCTGGAAGCACTTCATTCATGGTATCTATTTCTTTTTCCAGCAGAACAATATCTTCTTCTTTCAAATCGGGAATCTTCATGGATGTTTCCTTATCCGGATCACAGGCAAGAGATGCTCCTACTGTAAATAGTCTATCCTGCACTTCTCTTAATAGTGTAATGGTATGCGCATCTGCAAAGCTATCGGCCACCAAGCCAATATAGCTATTCAGTTCATCTACTGTGCCGTAGCTTTCTATACGTATATGACTCTTAGGAACTTTAGTACCGCCAATAAGCGATGTGTTGCCGGCATCACCGGTCTTTGTGTAGATTTTAAATGACATTTAGTTCTTGTTATCGCTTTCTATGTGACCGTCTCTAAGACGAATAATTCTTTTTGCGTATCTTGCTATATCTTCTTCGTGCGTTACCAGTACTACGGTATTGCCAGCATCATGCAGTTTACTAAATATCTCCATTACTTCTATCGAAGTTTTACTATCCAGATTACCGGTTGGTTCATCTGCCAGTAATATAGAAGGATTATTTACCAGCGCACGGGCAATAGCTACTCTCTGAATTTGTCCACCACTAAGCTCATTGGATTTATGATGACTTCTATCTTGTAAACCTACTTGTCTTAAGGCCTCTTCAGCTCTCTCGTTGCGTTCTTTTTTACCAACGCCAGCATATACCAATGGAAGCGCTACATTCTCGGCAGCATTCAAACGAGGTAATAGATTAAACTGTTGAAACACGAAGCCGATTTCTTTATTTCTTACGGTAGCAAGATCGTCGTCGGGCATCCTGCTCACATCTTTACTATTTAGAATATATCGGCCTCCTGTTGGCGAATCAAGACAGCCCAGAATGTTCATCAGTGTACTCTTGCCGCTACCCGATGGTCCCATTAGCGCCACATATTCGTTCTTCTCTATCTGTAAAGAAATTCCTTTCAATACTTTTAGTGCCTCACCCCCCATGAAGTAACTTTTCTCGATATTTTCCAACACAATTAATGCTGACATATAGTAAAGTTTTAGCGGTTATTTCTTAATTACCTTCGGCACTTTAAAGAAAGTGTCATCTTTAATGGGAGAATTCTTTAATGCCTCCGTTCTGTTGATACTACCTTGAATTTCATCTTCTCTCAGCACATTTACTGCATCGCCCATATGTTGCAATGGTTGAATACCTGTAGTATCTACTTCCTGTAATTTTTCAACAAAAGCTATCATACCCTGTAAATCATTTTTGAACGCTTTTGTTTCCTCATCCGAGAAGCTAAGCCTCGAAAGGTTAGCCAGATGTTGTATCATTTGTTCTGTAACTTCCATAACAACAAAAATATGTGTTTGATGTTTAGCAGGGTGGAAAAAATGATAAAGCAGTTGAAAAGTGTTTTCAACGGTTGTTTAGTATAATAGAAATAAGTGAAGAAGATGCTTAAGATTGTGCAGGTACTATCAACTTAAATGCTTTAGGCATTATGGATGCGGTAATTACCTCTTCTGTTTCTATTGGCTCTCCATCAATATGCAGCCTTGCAAGTTTTGTATTATGAATAGTAATAGAAGGAGTCTGGAAATATAGAATATTGTTTTTACTCACTTTATTCACCACATCTTCTACCAGATTGTTTCCTTTAATCTGTTTTAAAATTGCAAACGGCAGCTTTGACTTGTGCATTTTTTGTACAATAACAATATCCAGCAACCCATCATTCAAACTGGCCTTTGGCGCAATGGTAAAGTTGTTTCCAAACTGATTACTATTGGCAATGCTGATAAAGAAAGCATCGGTAAAGAAAGAAAAGTCGGGCAACTTTATCTCGAATAAATATGGATGGGCTTTAAAGAAGTTAACAATACTTTGCTGTGTATAGGTTAATAATCCTCTGGATGTTTTTTGCGCAAAATCGAAAGCAACCTGAGCGTCTAAGCCTACTCCACTTAACATACAGGAGTAGTGGTTATTTACCATAAAAGCATCCACATCTATTGTATTACCAATAAAAATTGTTTTAAGTGCTTTAAGAAAGTTAGGTGGAATATTAGCTGCAAAGGCCAGCCCATTTCCCGAACCCATAGGTATAATACCAAAAGGCAATTGAAGGTGTTTAAAGGTTTTGGTTAATTGATTTACAGTACCATCTCCACCTACAATAATTAAATCAGTAAAATGTTCATCTATTATTTTATGTTCTACCTCATTGTATTTCCCTTCAGAATTGGTATAAACCACATCAAAATCTATCTCATTTTTTATACACTTCTTTCGAATGATTGATTCAATGTTTTTCTTATTCCTGGTACCGGAAATAGGGTTTATAAAAAACAGTAGCTTTCTTTTCATACTATATATCTATTGCCAGGAAACATTGGTTAGCAAAACGGGTGCAATTCTCATGGTCATTGCCATAACAGAATCTTTAGGAGTGCTTATTGTATAAATACAGAAAGGTTGAGAACGGGTAAGCTCTTTTAATTTACTGATTGGAATAATAGTATAATTATTATTGCCAGAGGCATTTACCCTTAGCAGTTCTTTTCTGTTTACATCCATAACAATAAAACTTCTAAAGAAGCTGTCTGCATGGTTATTGCAATTATAAACCAGCTTTATCTTTCCTTGTTTAGCAAGTGGCAATACTGTATTGGCTGTTTTCTGGAAAGTTTTTTTGGCAATGGTTTTATTATTCAACATAATATACCAGCAATAGGGTTGCTTTTTCTGAGCAGTTCCTATGCCAATAATCAATAAAGCAATTAATAACAATCTTGTTTTCATAATTCAGGCTGCAAATTAAAGGTAGTTATGGTAAGTAATTGATAAAACAAAAAAGGTCGGCATAAAGCCGACCTTTTTAACACTATTTAAAAGAGTTATTCTTTAATAACTTTCATCGTGGTAGAACCTTCGTTGGAATTGAATTTAATAATATAAATTCCTTTACTCCAGGTAGCTGTTTCTACATCTAAAGTACTGCTTAAGGTAGAATTGTTTTGATAAACAACTTTACCACTGGCATCTGTAATTACAATACTTGTATTGGTATAAGAACCATTTTGTCTTTGAATAAACAAATTGTCCTTAACAGGATTTGGATAAACATTTACCCAGTTTTTACCTCCTAAATAAGCAACTATAACAACAGAACTGTAAGTAAACTTACCATCGTTATCTACTTGTTTTAAACGGTAATAGTATTTATTCCCTTTAACGATATTAAGATCATTAAAAGAGTAGGTATTTAAACCATTAGTTCCAATACTTTTTACCCAGCCAATGCTACCATAGTTTTCACCATCGGTACTTCTTTGAACATCAAAACCATTGGTATTATATTCGTTAGCGGTAGTCCAGTCTAATACAACTGTATTTTCTCTTAAACCTCCTTTGAAATTCAACATTTTTAAAGGAAGTGTTGTTGTAGGATCTACCAGCATAAACGAACCCATTCCTTTGGTAAATACTTTGAAAGTATAAACACTATCTGTAATAAAACGGGAAGTATCAACAACAGGAGTAAGTAATACTGCGTTACTTCCGTTTAAAGTCGAAGTAATGCTTACACCATCAAAAACTTGTAAAACTTTTAAAGTAGGAATTTTTGCACCCCATACAGCTAACTCAGCTGTAGTGTAGTAAAATGTAATACTATCCAAAGAAGCGTTGTCTACATTTGCCTGAGCAAGTTTAAATACTTTTTTAGCTCTATTGTAAGATCCTGAAGCAGTAGTTACCGTAGTTTGCGTAGTACCTGCATCAATTAAGGAAACATTCAAACCAGGAATAGCACTTGGTCCGTTTTTAAATACGCAATATGCTTTATTGTTTAAGCTTCTGAATACATTGGTACTTAAAGCAGGAGCAGAAGAAGTGAAACTACTACTTAAATTTGTTTCAACTTTAAAAGGCATACCTCTTACAACCACTGAATCTATATTAAGACCAGGCGCTTTACCCGTCGTCATACCACCAGTTTCGAAGTAGAAAATCTGAACTATTTTCTTTCTTACTAAATCATAATCTGGAATCAATGAAATTCTTTTTGCAGTTGTCTGACCTACGTAAGGACCATAACCAGTATTTGCAGTACCACCAATAGTACCATAATATGGCCAGTTTTTTAATGTATCGCGATAGTCGTAATAAAGTGAGTAAGCATCATCGCCAGGTGCACCTGTAGTAGTGTTTGCAGCTAAGCCAGCAATTTTATAAGTAAATGCGAAAGTATCTAAGGTCTGCATACTTAAACCATTTACAACGCCAAACTCTAATACACAAACACCGCCTGTTTTAGTATAGGTATTTGCTTTAGTCGAAGTAGGAGTATTAGATACATATGCATACGAACCAGTCATGCCTGCAGAAGCTACGTTACCTATCACAAATGCATTAGGGTATCCTGTTGATGCAGCAGTATACCAGCCAGAAGGTAAAGCAGTTACGCTTCCAAAATTCTGACTAACTAAATTAGTTCTGTTTTGACCAATTTTAATGTTATCATCATCCAGAATATATACTCTTAATGATTGGGCATTAGTATCTTTTGTAACACCTGTTCCAGACACTGAGTAACTTAAATCTACATAACGATCTCCATCAATTATAGCATTATCTAAAATTCTTAATTGAATGTTTTTTAGGTTATCTCCTTTAGCAAAAGTAATAGAAGGGTTCATTATCTGAAAGTCAACACCAGCAATCGCTGTACCAATGGTACTTACAGTTAGTACAGAAGAATTATCAGTAGCAGCTTTTTCAATATTCAAAGGAATATTTACATCATGATAGTAAGTAGTTGTACCAGTATTGCCTGTTTCAACAGTAGTGATAGCACCGCTACATTCTACAAATTTAATTTTGTTGCTTCCTACCACATCCACCATCGCAACTGCATTGTTTAGTGTTTTTCTCCATGGGCTATTCAGCATAACAGTTTGCATTCTGTCCACCTGATTTTGAGTAAAGGTGTTCATAATATGATCGTCTGAATAGTCCATGTAATCTTCAAACATTTCATCTTTAGTCCCACATACATTTGGTTTTGGGTGAGTAGGAGTACCATAGTTTGCAACCAAAGAAGGGGGAGTGTCATTTGCATAGTCTGTAGCACAGGTAGTAGCTGATGTACCATCACCCCAGATATGTCTAAGACCAAAGAAATGTCCTAATTCATGTGTTGCAGTTTTACCCATAGAGTAAACATTCGAACCACACTGATTCTTGCTGTTTAAACTATTAGGATTAGTAACATTTACACTACCTACAGAAGTGAAATCTACAATTACACCGGCATTTTTAGCAGTTTCTGTAGCAGGGGTTAAGCCTGTTAAGGTAGAAGCAGTTGGGAATGTAGCAATACCTAATAAACTAGCATACGACATATCACAAACCCATACGTTTACATATTTTGTAGGATCCCAGATGGTAGATGCTTTAATAGTTGTCCAAAAATATCCTGAAGAATTTCCACAATCAAAAGTGGAAGAATCGGTCCAGCCATGAGAAGCTAAATCCTGACGATCAATACCTGGCTCTGCTAATGTTGCTCCTGTTGGGCTTACTGCCGCCAAACCAAATTGAATTCCAGTATTTGCAGCAACTGCATAAGGACTATTAGAAAGGTTAGCGTAGTCTTTATTCAATTGTAAAACCTCTTGTTGAACAAGGGTTTGAGAAATATTAGTTCTTACACCAACTGGCTCTCCATTATTAATAATATGAAATACAATCGGCACTTTATAAGAAACAGTGGTTCCGTTCTGAGCGCCAGCATTCTGATTCTTTTTAAATTGGTAAATAAGCGGTTGCAACCAAGCTTCGAAGTCCTGATTACTCATTACTGATGGATTTTTTGTTCTTAAATCCTGTAAGTACTCGTCAGTATAGCACCTTACTCTTTTTTTAGGCAACTTAAATTCCTGTGCGGTTACTTGTCCAGCAAACAATAGGATTATTGTTATTGGCAGCAATAATTTGTGCAATTGTTTCATACATTAAAATGTTTTGTAAACGATAAAAGTAATAGAATTTATCATATTGAATAATTAAATCGGCACTTTAAGAAACTTTTAATGGAGTTTAAAGTTTCTTTTTTTAATAATTTCTAAAAAAGTAGGAACAGTAAGTAATACATTTGCAACTGTTTTTTAAACCCGGATTTTGAAGTAGGAATCGTTATGAAAGCTACAAATGCAATAAAGACAAGTGTTTAAGCAGATTTTTTGTTTGCAGGCATAGTAAACTATGGCAATAACAAAAAATCAAGCAAATACTGGTGTTTGAAGCATTTGGAGTTTGTAATAGAATCTCTACTGCAAATTCTGGATAAAATAGATAAATACAATTATGGGAAGAATATTTGAAGTACGTAAAGCTACCATGTTTGCTCGCTGGGATAAAATGGCTAAGCAATTTACACGTATCGGAAAAGAGATAGCAATTGCTTGTAAAGCTGGTGGTACAGATCCTGCAACCAATCCTGCTTTAAGAAGGTGTTTTCAGAATGCACGAAGTGTTGGTATGCCAAAGGATCGTGTAGAAGCGGCTATTAAAAGAGCTTCAGGAAAGGAAATGATTGATTTTGAGGAAATTCTGTACGAAGGATATGGCCCTCACGGAGTAGCTATTCTGGTAGAAACAGCTACCGATAATCATGTAAGAACCGTGGCCAACGTAAAAAGCTATTTTAATAAAGGGAATGGCTCATTAGGCAATAGTGGAAGCGTTAGTTTTCAGTTTAATAAAATGGGTGTATTTAAGCTTAAGAACGAAGGACTTGATCATGATGAACTGGAACTGGAATTAATTGATTTTGGTTTGGATGAAATGGGAGAAAGTACCGACGATGATGGTAATACTATATTGGTTTTACGTTCTGCATTTCAGGATTTTGGAAAATTGCAAAAAGCATTGGAGGATAAGAATATTACACCAATTAGTGCCGAACTGGAATGGATTCCAACTACAACTGTTCCTGTAACCGACGAACAGGCAGAAGATATCAGTAAACTAATTGATAAGCTGGAACAGGATGATGATGTAAGTAAGGTGTTTCACAATATGGCTTAATACTTATTGTAAATATTTAATATTAATAATGTTGGAAGTGAAACACTTTCCAACATTATTTCTTTATAAGTATGGTCTCGTAGTACAATGGATAGTATAAGAGTTTCCGAAGCTCCAGATACAAGTTCGATTCTTGTCGAGACCACCATATAGATGACAGACTTCAAATTTATTGACTATTTGTATTCTTTTTTACTTGATTTTGGTCGGTCACTAACGTAAATAAATTCCAAATGTTAAAGAACCACTTTATTTTAACAATAAACTAATCTGTAGTTTTAGAAGCTGTTTGCTTACACACTTATTAGGATAATACCTGCAAACAATATTGGTAAAATAACAAATGATAGGCAGAATATGATAAACGATCGGTTCAATACTCAAAAGACCAGCTCCAATACAACAAATGATAGGCAGAATACGATAAACAATCGGGTCAACACACAAAAGACCAACTCAAACACAACAAAGGATAAGCAGAATACGATAAATGATCGGTCTAATACGTAAAAGACCAGTGCAAACACAACAAAGGATAGGATAAATACACAAAAGACTATATCCAGATTAACACCGATAATTCTTCATTGAATAAGTTTCATTAAATTAAAACTACACTCAGTATTTTAATTACATCTCCTTTAAAACAACTTCAACTGTTCTCCTGGTCGTTTAAAAATAGTGGTATCCAGATCCCAGGCATCTGCGGTAAGATTGTATAATGCAGTATACTTTTTAAACTGTACCCTAACCAGTTCGCTTATAGGCCCTTCGCCACGCATTCTTCTACCAAACTGACTATCGTTTACCTGACCGCCATGTGCCGATTCTATCATGTGCCATACTTTATCGGCCCTATCGGGAAAGTTCTTATATAACCAGTCGTGAAACATGAGCTTTACCGATCCATTCAGTCGCACAAAAGTGTAAGCGCTAAAACTTGCTCCATTATCGGCAGCAGCTTTCAATATTTTTGGTATCTCATGCTCATTTAAACCTGGAATCATTGGGCCCAGCATTACCCCCGTTCTTACCCCTGCATTGCTTAGCTCATTAATTACTTTCAACCGTTGAATAGCGGTAGTAGTTCTTGGCTCCATCACCCTACGCAAATCCTCGTTTAAAGTATTGATGGTAATGAGTATGCTAATGAGATTTTTACTGGCCATCTCCTGAATAAGATCTTTATCCATGAGCATACCGGCATTCTTGGTGATCATTCCTACGGGCTGATTAAACTCGTTGCAAACTTCGAGTAACTGTCGGGTAATTCTAAACTTCTTTTCGGCAGGCTGATAACAGTCGGTATTGCCGCTGATGCTGATAGGCGTACCATCCCATTTTGGATGCATGAGAAACTTACGCAACAACTGAGGTGCATTCTTCTTGACCATTATCTTCTGCTCGAAATCTATGCCGGCACTATAGCCCCAGTATTCATGGGCATTGCGGGCATAGCAATATATGCAGCCATGCTCGCATCCCTGATAAGGATTCATGCTATAAAACATGCCCACATCGGGACTATCTACTTTATTTACAATGGACTTTGCATGATCTTCGAGATAAATGGTTTTCTTATTTGCTTCTTCCCAGTCGTCGATACCCTCGACATGCTCTTTTACGGTAGTATTGGTGAGGAATCTGTTGGGGGTATTTATCTGCGCACCCCTGCCTTTCTTATATTGCTCCGTGGCCTGTGGTGAAGGCTTTGAATTGGGATTATTTGACAGATCCTGCATATACTATTGTTCTTATTGTAGCGAAAATACTAAATATTTTAGCACAACAGATACAGAATACAAAAACTAAAGACTAAAAAAAGAAAAACAAAATAAAATACAAGGCAAAGAGGGAATACAATTACAGGAAGTTGAGCAATCATTATTTAGTTACTTTAGGCTTTGCCTGTTACTTTATACATCATAATGCCTATCCATTCTTTAATAACGAGACCCCAATCGTTTAACAGCTTAGGGTTTGGAAGAATATATTGCTCGGGGGACATTGTTTTATCTACGACAATATAATGAGAAGTTACTGGCACAACATTTATATGCTGTTTCTGAAAGACCTTTAAAGACCTTGGCATATGAAAGGCAGACGTAACTATGGCAAAGGGCGGCTTCAGGTGTAAAGAATCGGTTAGTCTTTTGGTAAACAAAGCGTTTTCGTAAGTACTTCTGGAGGCTGGATCTATAATAATATCCTGTTCTTTTACCCCACTCTGTATGAATTCTTTCTTCAAAGAATCTGCCTCGGAAGGTTCTTTTGTAAGTATAGCTGCTGAGCCTCCGCTAATAATAATCTTTTTGATAATGCCCGATTGATACAATTTATTCGTCTGTATAAAACGATCGCAGGCATCATTAAAATACCCTTGATTATCATCATCAAAAGTATACATGCCACCTAACAGTATACCAGCTTCGAACTGTGTACCCTTTTTAATTTCTTGTCTGGGTGTTTGCCACCAAAGCATTGTTTTCTTATAAATTATATTGTTGGTCAATATAAATGTCAGCAATAGTGTAGCAATTAAAATACCTTTCTTTCGCTTAGGCTTCTTGGTAAAAAAGTACAAGATTACTCCTATATATATCCAGTAGGCCGGACATAACAGAAACGCTAAAATCTTTGATATAATAAAAAACATGTTGCGGTTACTTATTAAATTGCTTGCTGACTATTAGTTCTTTTGAGCCCGCAATATAAGTGTAAAAACCTTCTCCGCTTTTAACGCCCAGTCTGCCAGCGGTAACCATATTGATGAGTAAAGGACAAGGAGCATATTTAGGATTTCCTAAACCATCATGCAACACTCTAAGGATGCTTAAACAAACATCGAGCCCTATAAAATCAGCTAATTGTAATGGTCCCATAGGATGCGCCATACCCAGCTTCATGATGGTATCAATTTCGTTTACGCCAGCCACTCCTTCGTACAGACTAATGATTGCCTCATTAATCATTGGCATTAGAATTCTATTGGCAATAAAACCAGGATAATCATTCACAACAGAAGGTATTTTGCCCAACTGTTTACTTAGCTCGACAATAGAATCTGAAACAGCTTTATCGGTAGTATAACCATTAATAATTTCTACCAGTTTCATTACTGGAACAGGGTTCATAAAGTGCATACCAATTACCTGCGAAGGTCGTTTGGTAACAGCCGCTATCTGCGTAATAGAAATGGAAGAAGTGTTGCTTGCCAATATAGCAGCAGCAGGTGCGTAGGCATCTATTTCTTTAAATATATTTAGTTTAAGCGTAGTGTTTTCGGTTGCAGCTTCTACTACTAAGTCGGCATTACTTACCCCTTCGGCAACTGTGTTACAGGTGCTAATATTAGCAAGCGTTTCTGCCTTTTGTGCTTCTGTAATTACTTCTTTAGCAACTTGTCTGTCGAGGTTCTTTGCAATAGTAGCAAGTGCTTTCTCTAACTGAGGCGAACTAACATCAATCAAGGTAACCTTAAATCCTTTTTGTGCAAACACGTGTGCAATACCGTTGCCCATTGTACCTGCACCAATTACTGAAATATTCTTCATATAAATTAATTATCTAATTAAATGTATTTGTATTCATTAGCACATTATCCCATCAGCTAATTAGCTAATTAGAAACCCATCCATCTCTATCGTCGGGAGAGAATTTCCATGGAGCAAAGTTGTTTTCTATATTACCAAACACACCATTCCATTCCTGTGGTGCACTGCTCTCTTCCATAATTAAATACCTACGCATCTGTACGATGATATCTAATGGAGATATACTAACAGGACAAGCTTCTACACAAGCATTACAAGTAGTGCAAGCTCTAAGCTCTTCTTCTGTAATATAGTCTCTCAACAATGATTTATTATCCTCTACAAAAGTCTTATTGGTATTGATGTTTTTACCCACTTCTTCCAGACGGTCACGGGTCTTCATCATAATTGCTCTGGGACTTAACAGTTTGCCTGTAATATTTGCCGGACAAGCGCTGGTACAACGGCCACACTCTGTACAGCTATAAGCATCCATCAGACTCTTTCTGCCTAGATCAAATACATCTTTAGCACCAAATCTTTTAGGATCACCAACCTCTCCAGTAGGGGCAAGTTCGGGTTGCATAGCATACAATACTTCCTGCTGAATTTCGGGCATATTCTGAAACATACCTACTTCGCTCAATCGGGCATAATAAGCATTCGGAAATGCCAGCATTATATGTAAATGCTTGGAATAAGGCAAGTAGTTCAGGAAGGCAAATATGCCTATAATGTGCAACCACCAGCAAGCTTTTTCCAGCATTTCTACATGTGCTTCGGAATGATGCTGCAACAATGGTTTCAAGAAATCTGAGAGCAGAAAAGAATGATTATAGTCGCAGGCATCCATTATCAGGAATAAGCTCATTAATACGATTTCTGTAAACAGAATATAATTAGCATCGCTGCGTGGCCATCCATTTAAATCACTGGAGGCAAAGCGCTTTAAATTGATAATATTTCTACGGATTAAAAAGATTGCACAAACAACAATAACCAATGCAGCCAGGATCTCGAAGGAGTCTATCAGAAAAGTATAAAAACCACCCAAAGGGTTAGCAAACAAACGATGGGTGCCCATTAAACCGTCCAGCACTATTTCTATTACTTCAATATTGATGATGATAAACCCGGCATAAACTACCAGGTGCATAACCGCTACCAATGGATTTTTAAACATCTTCTTTTGACCAAGCGCCAACATAAAAAGATTGTTCCATCTTAAAGACGATTGATCGTTTAGCAAATCATCTTTTCCAAGGAATATATTGCGTTTAATTTCAGTAGCTTTCTTAGCAAAGAGGTAAACGGAAAGAGCCGTTAACAGCAGGAATAATACTTGAGCAATCATAAGCCAGTGCGATTGTTAGGTTGCTAAGGTATGAGTTTTAGTTTTTGTAGTGAAAAACTTGATAGTTACTCTTCATATAATCTAATTAATAAGACCCATTTATTAAGCAAACCAAAAAGTATTCAGGTACTCTATATTTGTAAATAATTACAACTTATGATTAAAACAATTTACCCTTGTCTATGGTTTAATGGACAAGCAAAAGAAGCCGCAGAATTTTATTGTTCTGTATTCGACAATTCAAAGATTCTGGCAGACACACCAATGGTAGTTACTTGTGAATTACAAGGTAAAAAGTTTATGTGTTTAAATGGTGGACCAGCATTCCATTTTAGTGAAGCCGTTTCCTTTGTAATAGAGTGTGAAACACAGGAAGAGATAGACTATTTCTGGGATACTTTTACAAAAGAAGGCAAAGAAAGTTCTTGTGGATGGTTGAAAGACAAGTTTGGTGTTTCTTGGCAAATTGTACCCTCTATATTAGGACAATTAATGCAAGACAGGGAAAAAGCACCAAGGGTGATGGCCGCGTTTATGAAGATGAAAAAGTTTAATATAGAGGCGCTGATGAACGCCTGATAGGAACTACTAAAAAACGCCCGTTTACTGGCTAACAAAAAACATAATGACCAACACAATAAAGGAGTTACTGGCCGCAGAAGAAAAAGCTATAGGATTATTTAAAGCAATAGAGAACCGTAAACTAATTGTTGCTGGCAAATCGGAGAAACAATTAAATAATGAAGTATTTGAATTAGCCGAAGAACTTTATAGTATTAAAAAATACTGGCACAAGAGAATTATTAGGGCTGGCAGTAACACCTTATTACCCTATCGCAACAATCCACCTAACCATATTATACAGAAAGAAGATATTCTGTTTTTTGATTTCGGGCCTGTCTTTGAAAAGTGGGAGGCAGATATTGGCAGAACCTACGTGCTGGGAAATGATGAAAGCAGACTAAAACTACAAAAGGATGTAGAAGAAGCCTGGAAGGAAGGGCTGGCATTTTATCTTCAGCATAAAGAGCATTTAACGGGAGCTGACTTTTATGCTTATAGCCAGAAACTTGCAGATAAATATGGCTGGGAGTATGGGAATATTCATTGTGGTCATTTAATAGGCAACTTCCCCCACGAGCGGATTTCCGGGGAAGAGGTTAACAACTATATACATCCCGACAATCATCAGAAAATGAGTGAAAAGAATAAACGCGGAAATGAAAGACACTGGATTCTGGAGATTCATTTTATTGATAGAGAAAAGCAAATTGGAGGGTTCTTTGAACAGCTTCTTATTGAAAAATAATATTTCAAAACCATCACTAATTATATAAACCAACAGCAAGGATTAATTGAAAATGTACAATAAATCAGCACAACGTTTTGATGCTTTAACAGGGTTAAGAGCCATTGCTGCTATCATGGTTTTTCTTTATCATAATAGAAAATACTGGAGGGGTTGGCTTCCGGATTTTGTTATCAATAACCTGAACGAATATCACTGTGGTGTGACCTTATTCTTTGTATTAAGTGGCTTTTTAATAGCGTATACCTATCAGGAGAATCCATTACAATCCAGAAAAGAATATGTAAAATATATTCTGATACGATTCATCCGGATATTCCCCGTATACCTGATAATACTCACTTTGAATTATATAGATAACGGGTTTCCTCCTTTCAACAATGCAGTATACAATTATACTTTATTAAAAGGCTTCTCCGATAAGTTTAATCTGGATGGTATACCTCAATCCTGGTCGCTAACGGTAGAGCTTTCTTTTTATGTGTTTGCACCACTCATCTACCAATACTTAAAAACAAAATTTACTAAAGCTGTTTTCTTTCAACTAATGCTATTACTCCTAACGTTTATCATTGGATATAGCTGGCATTTTATAAACAAGAATCCAAACAGGTGGTTATATGATTGGCTCTTTATTTTTGATAGCACTTTCTTTGGTAGATTCATAGAATTCTTTGCTGGAATGATGCTGGCCTATTTTGTAAAAACTGAGCACAATCTGTTGAATAATCTGCCTAAAAAGAATCTTACCTTAATAAGCGCTGTTCTTTCGTTAAGCACCATTTATTGTATCAGTCTTTTCGAGAAAGACACTTACGATCAGGGTATTCTTCATATACCCGGATTGCTTCTCAGAAACTGTTTATTGCCAGTATTTATTAGCTTCTTATTGTATGGGTTAATGACTGAGAAAACCTGGTTCTGCAAAATACTTTCTACCCGTTTTGCTATGCTATTGGGTAATGCTTCTTTTATATTTTATCTGGTACATATTGGCTATGTAAATTCTAAGCTTTATAAGGTTCATTATACCAACGATCGCAACTTTATATTGCTATGGTTAATATCTATATCGGGATATTTATTGTTAGAAAAACCTATCTACAATTTTATGCGTGCGAGAATAAAGATGTTGTAGTTACTTACTGTTTATTAATTCTTGATAAACTTAACTGAAGATATCATTCCATCATTTATAAAACTCAGAATATACGCTCCGGGATTAAGCTTTGAAACATCCAGCACTTCTTGTTGTGAATTGTAAGGCGAAAAATGTTTTAATACAGTTTTACCTGCCATATTACTAATCAATATCTCTGCATAATTACCAGCCTGATCATGCGAAATATTCATGCTGCTACCAACAGGATTAATGAGAATAGTCAATTTATTAATAGCGTCTTTCTTTATTGCTAATATATTGCTATAAGTATATTCTCCATTCTTATCCAGCATCTTTAATCGATAATATAAAACCTTAGATTCTGATGGATTAGCCGAACTAATATCCGTAAAATGGTACCCCTTTTCAATTACCGATTGTTCAGATGCATTTACAGTTCCAATGGTATTAAAACTTAGTCCATCAATACTCTTTTCTATCAAAAACTTAGCAGTATTTATTTCATAGGCTGTAGTCCAGTTCAATACTACTTGCTGCTCTTCATTTCTGGAAGCATTAAATCTTATAAGACTTAAAGGCAAAGTGTTTGGAACCAATCCATTCAGGTATTCTTCCAGCATAGTATAACCACTGCTGGCAACATTATTTTTATCAGTAGAATCATTAGGATTCAATCCCATAGAAGCTTCCCAGCTATCGGGCATTCCATCATGATCAGTATCTAATGGAGCCAATGCGGTAGTATCGTAATTTGGCCATCCCCCTACAGAATCCTGTGTATCTATTATGCCCAGGTTTCCTTTGCCATAATAGGAGCATGTAGTTACTGTGCTATGTTGAGAAGCCGTTCCTGTAAGTGTTTCATTCACTATTCTTCTATCCAGTGTATCTCGCTTTGGAAATATATCACCAGCTCCTGCCAACACTGAATTGTAAGCATCTAAAGCGGTCTGCATTACAATTGGTTCGTTCTGTGTGGGTGCTGCCAGCTTAAAGGAATCGGTATAGGTTGCTGGATAATATTTAGGCTTCAATCCCAGCCAGTTATTAGCCGTTATGGCTGTTTGTCCGTGCACATAATTACCATCAATATATACTTTGCCTTTTAGTCTGTTTGTCCAGGCAATTACATAGGTGTCATAAGCATTCAGAATAACCTTTGCTTTAGTAGAAGACGTTGCAGGACCTGGCTTATAATAGTTATTCATAATGTTCAGCTCTGCTTTTCTTAAAGCAAAAACAGGCTTGCCGGTATCGGCTATTTCTATCTCATTGCCATAACTGTTGTCACTATTTCCATAATTGTAAATAACATTATTTCTATAATCTAAATAAGCTAAAGTATCGTGGGTTCTGGAACCATTAAAACGAATGGTACGACTATGATGGTGCGCAATAAGATTGTGATGATAGGTGGCAAACTGTCCTCCCCAAACACCTGCATATCCATGTTCTCCCTTACCATTATAAGAGGCATTTAAACTCTCACTTATCAGACACCACTGTACTGTAGAATACTTGTTATCGTAAAAGGTAGCCGCCTCTTCCATAGACCAGCTCATGGAACAATGATCTACAATAAAGTTGGTGGAATTTTCTACATCTAATCCATATACTGCAGGGTTGTTGGTTTTAGCTACATCTCCTGGTCTGAAGTGCATATAACGGATAATCAGATTGGTGCCATAAATCTTCACCATCGAACGTTTGGTACAGATACCATCACCTGGAGTAGTTTGCCCGGCAATAGTCATATTGTTTCTTTGAACCTTTATCGGGGTCAGTAAATCTATAATACCACCAACCCTGAAAACAATTGTAAGAGGATCTCCCGGATAAGCACTAAAAGCTTGTCTGAAGCTTCCCGGACCATCATCGGCAAGGGTAGTTACTTCATATACTTTTCCGCCTCGGCCACCCAGAGAATATTTACCATATCCCTCTGCTCCAGGAAAAGCAAGTTGCTGTGCATTTATGCTAATAAAACAACTAATAGTTAACAGGAAAAATAAACACGCCTTTTTAATTAAAGCGTTTGAGTATATATATACGGCAGCGTTCATAAACGGTTGGTTTGTGTTATAATGTTGGACGCTAAAGTAATAAATTTAAAATTACAACACCAATACTATTCAATACACTATTTACAAATACACTGAAACGTACTTACCCTCTCTTACTTCCAGAAGCTTTTCCCAGCTGTGTAAGCAGTGCTCTTATTTCTTTAGGTACTGGCGCTTCCAGGTAATAGTCAACATCTCCAAGTCTGAATTTCAACTCAGAAGAGTGTAGACCAAGCCTTGCCAGCATAGGCTTTTCCTCCTCGTATTTTGAAGCCTTATATTTCTTCTTAAAAGACGACAACATAATAGGAGCGGGGTTGCCATACAATTCATCACATACAATGGTATGTTGAATATGTTGCATGTGTACCCTTATCTGATGCGTTCTACCCGTATGTATTCTGAATTTTAACCAGCTATATCCCTTAAAGCTTGCCAGTAATTCGTAGTCTGTGTGAGAAGGTTTTCCTTTAGCATGAATAAGCATCGTGCCTCTCTTGGCTGGGTTTTCCATAATGGAAGCTTCAACACTTCCTGACGGATTTTCCATGCTGCCATATACCAGCCCTACATAATATTTCTCAATATCGCGACCCTCAAATAACATAGACAATTCTCTATGAGCTTCAGCAGTTTTTGCAAATACTATTACCCCGCTGGTATCTTTATCTAAACGGTGTACCACAAACACTTTTCCCAGATGAGCCTGTAGTTGATTCTTTAAAGAATCTTCTACTCCCAATCTATCGGGAATGGATAGTAAACCCGAAGGTTTATTGATAGCTATAAAGTGTGGATTATCTTCCAGAATATCAAAGTGCTTAGTCAACATTTTTCTCTCTCGTTTTTCTTACGTAGCTCTGGTTCATAAATTTCAACAGACGAACTTCTTTCTCATTCAGAAAACGCCAGTGACTTCTTTCTACATTCTTTTTGGTAAGGTTGCCAAACATTACTCTGTCCAGTCCTTTTACATCGTAGCCCATATGTTCAAAAATACGACGAACAATACGGTTTCTACCACTATGAATTTCAATACCAATAACCGATTTATCCTTAGGATCCACATAGCCAATACTGTCTACATGTACCGGCCCATCTTCTAATGTAATACCTGCAGAGATTGCTTCAGCATCTGCTTTCAACAATGGTTTGTCCAGTTTTACTTCGTATATTTTCTTTACCTCAAATGATGGGTGCGTAAGCTTTTGGGTAAGCTCTCCATCATTAGTCAACAATAAAACACCCGTAGTATTTCTATCCAGACGTCCTACCGAAAACACTCTTTCCGGAGTGGCTCCTTTTATCAATTCAAATACTGTTTTACGACCTTGAGGATCTTTAGCAGTAGTAATAAAATCTTTTGGTTTGTTTAGCAGAATATATACCATGTTCTTCTGACTGAACAATGTTTTGCCATGGTATTTCACTACCTCTTTACCGGTTACTTTAAAGCCCGGTTCGGTAATTACAACGTTATCTACCATAACATTGCCAAGCTTTATAATATCTGCAGCTTCTCTTCTTCCACATACGCCGGAATGAGCCAGATATTTGTTCAGTGGCATTATTTGTGCAGCATTGGCAGCAGCTCTTTTCTCTATAGAAATGCCTTCTCTGCCTACTTTATCATTCTTGTCAAAATGGAGTTTCTTTCTACCACCCGGTCCTTTTACAGGAGGGCCGTAACTTCTTTTTACTTTCTCTTCTTCAGGAGGTTTAACGTATGTGCCCATGCGTTTTTCGTACAACTCTTTTCTTCTTCTATCACCCTCAGCGCGGGCTTCTTTTTTCATCTTCTTTTTATCCTGGCGGATAGCTTCTTTCTTGGCAGCGCCCTTAGGCCTGTTATCCATAAATTTTCCAAATGGACTCGTACTCATATACTAATTATTTAATGCTGTTTTTACAACAGGTGAGCGGCGAAAGTAGTTTATTTTATTTTAATGCCTATTCTCATGCCAAAAGTCAAGCTTACTTTCCATCCATTATTCTCGGTTAAATTAGCTTTCTCTACTGGCGACATTACATAATCTACGGTTATATATAAGCTATCGGTAGCACTATTGTATTCTCTGTTATGGTTTACAGAAGTTCTATTCATTATACCTAATCCAACATAACTATCAATTACAATGCCCGGTGTTATCCTTCCCTGATATCCAAGCACCACATTGCTTCCATATATATTTCTGGAAGCCCACAAACAATCCTTTTTAGTATTCCCTCCATTGGAATTGGGGTAATAACTAAGCTCCAGATTATTCTCATTGGAACGATAAAAGAAATTAATTCCCAGATACCCTCCGGTAAGCGTATTTATTTTCCGAACGTCATTCGTAAACAAATGATAAAACCTACACTCAATGTTTGCCTTATATCCATTAGGTGTAATAAAAGCAGTATCTACTTTTCTTACACCATAAAACTGATACCCAAATTCTCCAGCAATGGATACATTATGAGCAACCCTCTTTTCGGCAGAAATATTAATGGTAGGAAAAGAAAAAGCATCTATAGGAGAAGTAAGGTTTGTTTTAATTATAAAGCTATTCGGTTTTACATACTCCTGCGATATTCCCATCAGCGGCAAAAGAAATAAAACTATGTATAAAGGTTTCATATAACTAAACTAGCTGCAAAAATAGCGTTTGTTATAGAATTAATATAGCGTAATTTTTTGCTTATATAAAAGAGTTATACTCTTTAGCGCAAATAGAAAAAGGGCACAGAACCATCAAGTTCCATGCCCTTTGTATTTGTATTCTCCTTACTCCTATCTCCTCACTCCTGTCTCCTCTATTACAGCTTCAACTCACCCACCATGTTTCCTGGTACTACCCATTCGTCAAATTGTTCCGGGGTAACATAGCCAAGCGCAACAGCAGTCTCTTTTAAAGTACTACCATTCTTATGAGCTGTCTGTGCAATTTCAGCAGCTTTATAATAACCAATCTTGGTATTTAAAGCCGTTACCAGCATCAGACTATTGTTTACGTGTTTATTGATATTATCTACCAATGGCGCTAAACCAATAGCACATTTATCGTTGAAAGATACACAACCTTCGCCTATCAGTCTTGCACTGTGCAGGAAGTTGAAGATCATTACTGGTTTAAATACATTCAGTTCAAAATGACCTGTAGCGCCACCAATATTTATAGCCACATCGTTGCCCATAACCTGAGCAGCAATCATGGTTAAAGCTTCGCACTGTGTAGGATTTACTTTACCTGGCATGATAGAAGAACCTGGCTCATTATCTGGAATAAATATTTCGCCAATACCACTACGAGGGCCAGAAGAAAGCATACGAACGTCGTTGGCAATCTTCATTAAACTAACAGCAACAGTCTTTAAAGCACCATGCGATTCTACAATAGCATCGTGAGCAGCTAATGCTTCAAACTTGTTTTCAGCAGTTACAAAAGGAAGACCAGTAAGTTGCGCAATATGTTTAGCAACCACTACATCATAGCCTTTAGGTGTGTTGATACCTGTACCAACGGCTGTACCACCCAAAGCAAGTTCGCTAAGGTGTTCCAAAGTATTCTTGATAGCCTTTAAGCCATGGTTTAACTGCGATACATAACCACTGAATTCCTGTCCTACGGTAATAGGAGTAGCATCCATAAAGTGAGTACGACCAATTTTTACCACCTGCATATATTCTTTGCTCTTGGCAGCAAGGGTATCTCTAAGTTTTTCTATTCCAGGAATAGTTACTTCTGTCAGTATTTTATAAGCTGCAATGTGCATTGCTGTAGGGAAAGTATCATTGCTGGATTGCGATTTGTTTACATCATCATTAGGATGAATAAACTTGTCTTTATCAGTCAAAGCACCACCATTTATTACATGCGCACGGTAAGCAACCACTTCATTTACGTTCATATTGCTTTGGGTACCGCTACCAGTTTGCCATACTACTAAAGGAAACTGATCATCGAGCTTTCTGTCCAGTATTTCGTCGCAAACATTGCCAATAGCCTTTGTCTTTTCGTCCGACAATACGCCTAATTCATTGTTGGCCAGAGCAGCTGCCTTTTTCAGATAAGCAAACGCTTCAATAATCTGTTTAGGCATCTTATTGATGTCCTGTGCAATTTTGAAGTTCTCGATACTACGTTGGGTTTGTGCACCCCAATAAACATGAGAAGGTACCTTTACCTCACCCATAGTGTCTTTTTCTATCCTGAATTCCATAAATTATTTTTTAGTGCCGCAAAAGTATAGCAGATTATGTAGCAGAAAAATGATATTAAGCAGTTTTTATACTCAAACGATTTAGAAAAGCAGCCTTTATGGAATTTACTATTCAATTCATCTCTATTAAAACGAATTACCATGGCAGAAATCAGCAGCAATAATGCAGCAAAAGGAAAGCATAAAAGAAAAGTCCTTTCTACCAGGGTCGACCTTACCCCAATGGTCGACCTTGGTTTTCTACTCATCACCTTTTTCATTATCACCACCACCTTGTCTCAGCAGCATGCTATGAAACTGAATCTACCGGTAGATGGTTCCCCTACTACCACCGCTGTTAGTAAAACAGTAACGCTGATATTAAAGGATAATAATAGCGTAGACTATTACAACGGCAACGAGGTAGACAAGGTTGCTACCATTTCCTTTAAGGATAATGGCCTGAGAAATATGTTGATGAATAAAAAGAAAGCCATCAAACAATCCTGCGGTTCCGATACGGGCACCACCGTTATCATCAAGCCTACCAGCCTGTCTACTTACAACAATGTGGTAGCCGCGCTAAACGAGATGCCGGTAAATAACATAAGGAAATATGTACTCACCGATCTTACCAAAGAAGAAGTAAAGCTGCATCCGGAGTATCAGTAATTAACGGATTAGCGGATTGGCGGATTGGCGAATTAATACAGCTTAACGCTAATACAAATACAATCACCGCAGAGAAAAGAGGGAAGGAGAAACTGGTAATCTGAAACGGGCAATCCATCAAGTAGCTTATTTATTATTGTATTGGTATTCATTAGCACATCAGCTAATTAGCACATTAGCTAATTACTGCATTTTCCCTTTACTTTGCAGCCCTAAAAATGGAGTATGGAATATAGCAAATTAATATCAGTAGTTGGCATGCCAGGATTGTTCGAGTTTGTGGCTAGTAAAACCGATGGCGCCATCGTTCGTTCTTTGGATGATAAACAAACTAAGTTTGTAAGCAACCGTCAACATCAGTTTACGCAGGTGGTGAATATTGAAGTGTTTACCCAAAGAGAAAATGTAAATCTTATCGAGGTGTTTCAGGCAATGAAGGCAAGTGTTGAGGTAGTTCCTTCCGAGAAAGATCCTAAAGCAGTAAAAGCATATTTCGAGAAAGTATACCCTACCATGGATTTCGATAGAGTATATGCCAGCGATATGAAGAAGATGGTAAAGTGGTTTGTACAGTTACAGGCTGCCGAAATATCTTTAGATATTCCTACCGAAGAAGAAGTTGCTACTAAAGAAGCAGAATAATTTATTGAGTTTTAAGGTATAATAAAAGCCCCTGTAAGTTGTCTTACAGGGGCTTTTTGTTTTGTATACATTACTATTATTGTAAAAGTTGTGTGTTATTGAATGTAAATGAACTAACATTTAGGGGGAGTAAATAGTGTTTTAATGGGAATGGTCTAAGATTTCCTGGGAATAATCAGAGTTTGGTTGGGAATGAACTAAGTTTACTTGGGAATGATCTAAGTTTAGTTGGGGGGACATAGTGTTGGGGTGGGAATGGCATACGTTTTATTGTTTTGAGTGAAAGATTACTTGGGAATAATCAAAGTTTGGTTGGGAACTGTATAAGATTTATTGTCGGTAGCATGAGTTTTCCTGGGAGGCGAAAGTGTTTGATTGGGAGCGGTATAAGATTTATAATTGGGCGTGTATGATTTTTTTGAGAAGGATATTGTTTTTAAGTTCAGCAAGTATTAAGTAATAGGTTGTAAGTATTAAGTAAACAGCCAATACAAATTCTTCATAAATAGGGACGTTATTTTGTAAACCGATACAAGCGAATGGGCTTCACCCATTGCTAGTATCGTTCGCCCTTTCAGGGCTTTTTTTAAAAGCTGCGAATAATGTGCGAAAGATTTAGGAGAGCGGTATTCTGTAAATGCTTCTCTTTGCATGAGATAACCGAGAATTGAGTATTATCCTGTTGAGATAAAAGTCTGCGTGACTCTCTTGTGAAAAGTTTCTTACTCTTTATTTCTTTATTCTTCTTGTATCTTGATGAGGGTGATTAACCTTCTCATTACCTACTTAACAAGCAAGGATTGACTTATTAATTAACTTAATGGTAATTGCGAACAAGGCTGTAACAGGCTGCCGTTGCCTGCTTAAATTTTTTAGTTATGACAAAGAAAGAAGGAAAGAAAGTAGACATGTACTCCTTGATAGTACTGTTTTTTTTGAAGTTTGATGGCACTATTAATGGGTTTCAGCCATTGGTAGACCAAGTGTTGCTAATGGTGGCAAAAGAGAAAGCTATTAGAAAGTTGCTGGATGAGCAAGGGTACGGTAGCAAAGGTAAAACGCTTACTAAAGCCGCATTGAGACAATTGATGATTAAAGAGCTTTTGAAACTGGTGAAAAAGGGGTATGCCTGGGCTTTGACTACAGAAGATGTAGAGATGCTAAAAACATTTGGGGTAGTGGAAAGAGATTTTAAACTGAGCCAAGACAGATTGATTGTTTTAGTAGATGAAATTTTGAAAGTACTGACCGATAATGTAGTTGTTCTTACTCCGTATAAAGTAACGCTTGTAAATATTGGTGTAGTTAAAACTATTGAGGCTGATTATGAAGCTGCGAAGGATATACCAAAGCAGAAACAAGGTCTTAAAAAGGCAATTACTACTACTTTGAAAAAGGAAATAAAAGTAGCAGATAAAATTCTGGAGATTTGTGATAATTTAATTAATGCTGAGTATGAAGATAGTAATGCTGCTATGGTGCTGGAATATAATAATGACCGTGTGGTGGTGGATGGTGTAAACAGACATACGATTATACGTGCTCATGTATATAGTGCAGAAGACCATAGTGAAGTAATTGCGGGGGCTTTTATGGGTATTGAAAGTTTGAACAGACATGATACCACCGATATAGATGGTATGGGCGAGATAGTACAATTTAAGGGTGGTGATTTTCTATTGCATTTTAAGGCGAAGGGTTTTGTAGATATTGAGGTTCCGTTTAGTATTAAACAAGGAAAATAAGTAGAAATAGATGTGGAAATGAAGCCTAATAAAGTAACCGGCTACAGTGGACGATTAGGTAAGCCTTCGGTTGAAAACAATGTAAGTATAGTGGATACAAATTTTAATACCATGACTGATGCTTTTGGTAACTATAGTTTTGAGGGTGTACCAGAAGGAATTTGGGTAATAGAAATAAGTAACCCTAGTGGGGATAGTGATAGAAAAACTTTTACCATGGTGATGGGACATGATTTGAAGATTGATTTTGAATTCTAATACGGGAGGTAGGAGACAGGAGTGAGGAGAATACAAAAAAATGCACTAATGAATAGATTGTGTTGAATTTTAAATTTTAAATGTTGAATTAAAAACAACAACTAAAGCGTTTTGGAAAGAGCCTGCGGATTTATCTGCGGGCTCTTTTTTTAGGGGTATTGGGCGATTGTTTTATATTTGGAACGCCTAAGAACGCTGCGTCCTTTTTCTTTTATTATGTTCTGAATAGGAGATGATTAGTAGAAAAAGTGACTGCTGCTTGGAAGTAGACTCTGAATTAATAACATTATGAATAATTGAATCATTTATAACATATGCGAATCAAGGGTTGAATAGTCAAAAAATAGACGAGGCGTAAAATTCGTTAATTGTTTATGCAAATAAATAATCTAATAAAACTTTACTACCACG
>CAIVPM010000036.1 GCA_903907815.1 uncultured Chitinophagaceae bacterium
GCCAATAAAATTATAATGGACATCAAAGAATTTACATCAGAAATGATTCTTAATTCATAATTATAATATATGCCAATTTACCTAGACAACGCCGCTACCACTCGTTTAGATGATGAAGTTATAGAAGCAATTCAGGAGCAAGCTGTTTTTTCTACTTCTTACGGTGCACCTACAGAACTGGAAATAAAGATGGCTGAATTGATAAAAAGTATGGTGCCAAATGTGGATTTAATCAGAATGGTAAGTAGTGGTACCGAAGCTTGTATGAGTGCAATTCGTGTAGCTAGAGGGTATACAGGAAAGAATAAAATAATTAAATTTGAAGGATGTTATCATGGTCATGCAGATAGCTTTCTGGTAAAAGCTGGTAGTGGAATGGCTACCCTTAATATTCAAACAGTTCCTGGTGTTACAGGAGGTGTTGCAAATGATACACTAACCTGTGCTTATAATGATCTGGAAGCACTTACTCAATTAGTACATTTATACAAGGGGGAGATAGCTGCAATAATTATAGAGCCAGTTGTTGGTAATATGGGTTGCATAATACCCCAACAGGGATTTTTAGAAGGTATTAGAAAATTATGTGATGAACAAGAGATTATCTTCATTTTCGATGAAGTAATGACTGGCTTCAGATTGTCGCAAGGAGGTGCTCAGGAAACCTTGAAAATTGATGCAGACTTGGTTACGTATGGTAAAGTAATTGGTGGTGGTATGCCTGTAGGTGCATTTGGAGGAAAAAAACATATTATGGAATGTGTGTCACCACTTGGAAATGTATATCAGGCTGGTACTTTAAGTGGTAATCCGCTAGCGATGATAGCAGGGTACACAACATTAAGTATTCTTAAAAATAACCCAGGTATTTATAAAGAGTTATCAGATAAAACTACATATTTAAAAGAAGGGTTAAACAGGGTGCTAACTGCTGCTAATACACCGTTTGTTATTAATCAGTTTGGCTCGATGATTAGTGTTCATTTTAGCAATCATCCGGTGAATGATTTTGAATCAGCTGCATCGGCAAATAATGAATTGTTTAAGAAGTATTTTCATGCAATGCTGAACAGAGGCATATACTTACCACCTTCTGCATTTGAGAGCTGGTTCCTGAATAATGCATTGACCTACGAAGATTTGGATAAAACAATATTGGCTACAGAGCAGGCTTTGAAGGAGATACTTTAATACAAGGCACAAAGGCAACTAAGCAAAGAGGCAATAGGAATACAGGAGACAAGAAGTAGGAGTCAGGAGAATACATTTAAAAAATAGCTATAGATATGTTGGCAATTGATAATAAATTGATTAGTGATGAAGTAGTGACGGAACATTTTGTTTGTGATTTATCCAAGTGTAAAGGAGGGTGTTGCGAAGATGGAGATGCCGGGGCTCCTCTGACGTATGAAGAACTGGATGACGTACTGGAATCTTTCGATGCTGCAAAACCTTACATGACTCCTGCTGGAATAGCAGTGGTAGAAAAGGTAGGCAAGTATGTATATGATAAAGATTTTGGATGGGTTACTCCAAGTATAAACGATGGTCTTTGTGCATACGGCTACAAGGATAAGAAGGGGGTTATAATGTGTAGTTTTGAACAGGCTTATAATAGTGGATTAACAAAATGGAAGAAACCAATCAGTTGCCATTTATATCCTATTAAAATATCAAAGAGCAAGATAGATCCTGATATAGAATATCTTAACTACGAACCTCGGGATGTGCTCTGTAGTGGGGGTTGTAAGTTAGGCGATAAACTTAAAGTTCCAGCCTACGTTTTTTTAAAAGAAGCATTGATTCGTAAGTATGGAGAGGAATTCTATGAAGGACTAGATAGTTCTGCTGAATTATTGAAAAAGCATCGTTAAGCCATTTGTCTGTTTAAACAACCATTTATCAATTCTATCTATTTTAAAAAAGGCTATTGTATTAATAACCTATACCTTAGCCGAAATTATTTTATATGTTTCTTATTTTATTAGGCATTATTGTCTTTATAATATCATTTTCAGTAAAGAAAATGAATAATCAGTTTTCCCCTTTTTCTGCTACTATCAGAATGATTGGATTGATAGTAATAGTAATTGGATTTCTTACTTCCTGTATAAAGCAGATTGACGCTGGACAGGTAGGCGTACAGCAATTATTTGGTAAAGTAGAAGAGGTTATCCTGCCTAGTGGATTGAATGTAGTTAGTCCTTTGGTAACGGTAACTTCGGTAGATACTAAAACCCAGAATTATACTATGAGTGGTGTAAAAGATGAAGGCGATAAAGCTGGTGATGATGCAATAAGAGTACTAACAGCTGACGGCTTGGAAGTGATAATTGATTTAACTGTTTTATACAGAGTAATACCGGCAGATTTACCTCGTTTGACAAGAGAAACAGGTATGGACTTTAAAGATAAAGTGGTACGACCTATTACCCGTACAAAAATCAGAGATAATGCAGTTTATTATACTGCCAATGAATTGTATTCTAAGAGAAGAGATGAATTTCAGGCAAGAATATTTAAAAGTATTGAAGATGATTTTAAGAAGAGAGGATTATTTCTGGAACAATTAATGGTTCGTAATATTACTTTACCTGCTACTGTAAAAGCATCTATTGAAGAAAAGATAAAAGCAGAACAGGATGCTCAGAAAATGGAGTTTGTTTTACAGAAAGAGAAACAAGAAGCAGAACGTAAAAGAGTAGAAGCTCAAGGTATAGCAGATTATCAAAAAATTATTAGTACAGGTCTTGGTGATAAACAATTACAATACGAACAGATTAAGGTGATGAAAGAATTGGTTACATCCCCTAATGCTAAAGTAATTATTATGGGCGGTGGCAAATCTTCTCCGGTAATTCTCGATGCCAAAAACTAATTAAATTACATAATCACTATCAAGGAACTTGTATTAAGTATGATTTCTTTCCAAAGAATTTTGTTTATAGGTATAGTATTGTTTGTTGTTCAGTTTGCTACTGCTCAGAAGGGCGGCTTTGTAGAGTGGCAGAAATCCAATTCAAATGCTAAGGCTGTCTTTAAACAGAAAGAGGATACTTTAAAGAAACAATTTGCAGCAGCTGGAATTACCTGGCCTGCTTCACAGATTTATATCAGAAGCTTTAAGTATGATAGTCAAATGGAGCTCTGGGTAAGAATTAATGCAAAGGAAAAATTTAAGCTATTTAAAACCTATAAAATATGTGCCCTTAGTGGTTCACTAGGGCCTAAAAGAATGGAAGGAGATTATCAAGTTCCAGAAGGTTTTTATTACGTTAATCTATTTAAGCCGAGTAGTACATATCATATGGCCTTGGGAATTAACTACCCCAATATTTCCGATGAAATTAAAAGTGATTCTATTCACCCAGGAGGTGATATATATATACATGGCAGCTGTGTAACGGTAGGTTGCATTCCCATCATGGATAACCAAATAGAAGAACTTTATATTATTGCAAGTTATGCCCGTCAAAGTGGTCAGGAGTTTATACCTGTTCATATATTTCCTATCAGATTTAATGTTGCCAGAAGTGTGGAATATTTTAATAGAGTTGTAAAAGAAGATAGTAAATACCTGGATTTTGTAAAACAGATAAAACCAGCTTTTGATTATTTTGAAGAAAATAAAAAAATACCATTTATACTTGTAAACAAAAAAGGAGAGTATGTAGTCTCTCATTAGCATATTATATCATTAATAATTAAGACAAACATGAAGTTGAAATTACTTTATCTGGCAATTGCTGGAATAATGGCAGGAAAAGTATCTGCACAAGATTTTGTAACCAATAACACGGAAAGCAAATATCAGTTTACAATAGAAAAAAAGCTGGATGTAACGCCTGTAAAAAATCAGAATAAAAGTGGTACTTGCTGGAGCTTTAGTACCAGTTCTTTTCTGGAAAGTGAAGTGATCAGAATAGGCAAAGCACCTGTTGATTTGAGTATGATGTGGGTAGTAAGAAATATGTATTATGAAAAGGCATGGAACTACCTGAGAAGACAAGGGAAAGCACAATTCGCTGAAGGAGGTGAACCTCATGATGTTTTGAATTGTATTCGCAAATATGGTATTGTGCCAAAGTCTGTTTATACAGGAGAAAATAGTAGTGTAGATGGTAAACCAATTCACGGAGAAATGGATGCTGTATTGGCTTCTTTTATGAAAACTATTGCAGAGAAACCTACTGTAACTAAAAACTGGAGTGTAGCATTGAATGGAATTCTGGATGCTTATCTTGGTAAGAAAGTAGATACATTTTCTATAGAAGGTAAAAAATTTACACCAGTTGAATATGCAAATTCATTAGGCATTAATCCTGATGATTATGTAGAGATAACTTCGTTCACGCATCATCCTTTCTACAAACCTTTTGTGTTGGAAATTAGCGACAACTGGGATAATGGAATGGCGTATAATGTTCCTTTGGACGACCTGCAGGCGATAGCAGATAACGCTATTAAAACTGGTTATACTATTGAATGGGCAAGTGATGTAAGTGAAAAATATTTTTCTTTTAAAAACAGTATCGCTATAGTTCCTGAAGGAATAGATACCATGGCTGATGCTACCTTACAGAAAACCTTTTTACAGCCAGGTACAGAAAAGACCATCACACAGGAAATGCGTCAGGAAGCATTTGATAATCTAACCACTACAGATGATCATGGAATGCATATAGTTGGTAAATCCCATGATCAGAATAACCATGAATTTTATCTTGTAAAGAATAGCTGGGGAACAGATAGGAATGCAATGAAAGGGTATTTCTATTGCAGTGTGCCTTACTTCCGTTATAAGACTACAGCAATCATGGTTCATAAAGGGGCAATTCCAGAAAGTATTGCTATGAAACTTGGATTGGTAAAGTTGAAGAAACTTACTAAATAAATCTTGTAAAATTAAGAAGCTGTTTGAGTTATTTGTTTAGAATTAATTATTGCGATTATCTGGAGCGAAACGATGCAAATTTTGCAGCTATAGTCGGAAACTATAGCGAAAAATTTAAAGAAGTTGTAGCCCAGATTGCGCACTATAAGGAATATCAAATAATTAACTCTAACAGCTTCTAACATACTAAACAGGGCAGATTCGATAAGAATCTGCCCTGTTTCATTTAAGTTCCTACAAAAGGATTATTATCTTTTTCGTGTTGTATAGAAGTTGGATCGCCATGTCCTGAGTATACAGTAGTATTCCCCGGTAAAACAAATAGTTTAGTCCTGATACTATTGGCTAAAACATCAAAACTTCCACCCGGTAAATCTGTTCTTCCTACACTTTCTTTGAATAGCACATCACCACTGATAATGAATTGCTGTTTCGCACAATAGAAGCTTACACTTCCGGGTGAATGCCCTGGTGTATGAAATATGGTCAGACTATCATCTCCCAATGTTATTGTCTGATATTCAGATAAGTAATGAAAAGGGCCTGAATAATTAGTAAACTCCATTCCCCACATCTTACCGGATTCAGGAGCATACTGTAACATCTTTTCATCATCGGGGTGAAAATGAAGCTCCAGACCATATTGTTTATGAACCCAGTTATTGCCAAAAACATGATCCAGATGACAATGTGTATTGAGTAACAAAACAGGTGTTAACTGATTGTCGGAAAGGAACGCTTTTAAAGTCTCTTCCTCAGCACTAAAATAACAACCAGGATCTATTATAATTGCTTCTTTGTTTTCGTTGTATAGCACATAAGTATTCTCCTGTATCGGACTGAATGTAAATATTTTAATTTGAAACATAGTAAGTAAATGTGTAAGCGTTCTGACTATTTTTTAAGTCCGCTGATTAGTATTGTAATCATATTTTCTTCCAAATCTTTAGCATTAATTTTTTGCTTACTTCTATGCCAGCTCTCAATGCCACTAATCGCATGAAGCATAATCAGTACTGCTGTAGGAGCATCTATTGCTTTAATTTCTTTTTTCTGAATCCCTTGTTCAATTATTGCAGCAATTTTTTTTCTATAACTTCTTCTTTGAGCCTGGAAATTGGATAAATAAGGTTCTTCAAGATACTTCCATTCTCTATCACAAACATAAACCTCTTGATAATGGTTTATCATACCATGAATATGAAATCGGAGTATCTCTTCTATTTTAGCAAGTGAGTTGATTTTCTTATGTTCTATTTCATCTAAAACAAGGTTGTATTTATTAGCTACCTCAAAGCAAATAAGGTGAAGTAATTCGCTTTTACTTTTTATATGATTATAAAGACTAGCAGCTTCAACACCTAAAACTTCTGCCAGCTCTCGCATGCCTGAAGCTTTGTATCCTTTTTCTTTAAATAGCTCAGCAGCTTTTTCTATAATAACTTCTTTCCTTGTTAGATTCTTATTGGTAACAATTTTTCCCATAGCAAAACTTTAAGGTAATGAAGTGTAAAGATGTGTAAAATATTTTGAATAAAGTATTCTATTACTATTATTGTCTAACTTGTTATGTGAATTAAGTTTAAGTATATAATTTATTTTTTAAAAAATTCAAGCTGATAAATTAAAATTAAATTAATTGTTTGTAATGTTTAATTTATTAACGGATTTAATCTGTACTAACATGTAAGTTTACCACGCAATAATTAGAATAAACAAATGTTTTTAGGTATGTTAAGCATCGTCAACGTGCAAATAGTTGTATTAATAGTGGGTATCCTTTCTCTATTAACTAAATTAATATTTTATTTTAGAATCAAAACGAAAAGATCAAAAAAAATAGGGGATTTTATTAAATCATTCAAAACCTGGTATAGAATACACGATTTACATGATGTAGATAATAATATTACCAGACAGGATTTTATGCAAGCAAGTAATATAGTAAACATACTATTTTACATAAACATGGTTTTGTTTATTCTAACAACTATCATGAGTTCAAATTACTTTTCAAATATTAAAGAATTGCCTTAATCTCTATACTATAATACAGTAAAAATTAAATAAAACAAATACGCCTCCACCACATCATTTTTTCCGTGTACTTTTACAACCAATAAGTAATACGATGAGGCGTTTTACAGTTAAAAAAATTCATCCTTTAGTAATTTGGTTTACGGTAATCCTATTAATTAATTTTATCGGGGTTACTGGTTTTATGTTTTTTGAAAAACTAAGTTTTTTCGATGCCATCTACATGACCATCATTACCATTACTACCATTGGGTATATGGAAGTTAAACCACTTACACATGATGGTAGGATGTTTAATATGATCTTTATCGTTACTTCATTTACCACTATTACAATTGCACTAGCCTGGCTTACTCGTTACATAGCAAGTGGTCAGATGTTTATTTATCTTAAAAACAGAAAGCTTATGAAATCGTTGGAAAACCTTCATGACCATATTATTGTTTGTGGTTTTGGTCGTAATGGACAACAGGCAGCTAAGACACTAAAAAGTCATAAACTACCTTTTGTAGCAATAGACTTCAGAGAAAAATATATTGATGATTACCTTAAACATTTTCCTGAACTTATTTATATAAAAGGTGATGCTACGGATGATGCATTATTAGTTCAGGCAGGTGTAAAACGTGCACGAGGTTTAATCTGTGCTTTACCTACCGATGCAGATAATGTATTTGTAGTATTGTCTGCAAGAACCCTCAATCCCAACATACAGATTATCAGCAGATCTGCACAGGCAAGTTCCATTCAGAAACTAAAGAAAGCAGGTGCTGATAATGTCATTATGCCCGATAGGATTGCAGGCACTCACATGGCTACACTATTTTCTAAACCGGATGTAATCGAATTTATTGATTATCTGTCAGGCGAAGAAGGCGAGAGCATCAACATTGAAAGTGTAGCTTACGAAAACCTTCACTTATCTATTCAGAACGCTACCCTTAAACAAGTAATGGAATGGGAGAAAACTGGCATGACTTGCATAGGCGTAAAAGATAAAGATGGAAAGTTTATTATCAATCCTCCTGATGATACCTTGATTAGTGAAGGAATGAAAGTAATTGTATTAGGCTCTAAAGACCAGATTCAAAAAATGAAACATAACTTAGTTACAAAAAAATAAACAGAAAATATGACTATAATTAATGCAGCACTATGCTCTTTTGGAATGTCGGGCAGAGTGTTTCATGCTCCTTTTATTACCCTGCATCATGGATTGAAATTAATAGGTGCATGGGAGAGGAGTAAACACCTAATTCAAGATCATTATCCTGATGCTAAATCATACCCTTCATATGAAGAATTATTAGCTGATAGTGAAGTACAGTTAGTAATTGTAAATACACCAACCTATACGCATTACGACTATGCAAAACAAGCTTTACTGGCAGGTAAACACATAGTGGTAGAAAAAGCTTTTACTACTACTGTTGCTGAAGCTGAAGAGCTAAAATCAATTGCTGCAGAAAAAGGATTAGTAATAAATGTATTTCAGAACAGACGTTGGGATAGCGACTTTTCTACGGTAAAATCTATTGTTGATACTGGCATATTAGGAGAGATAAATGAAGCAGAATTCCGCTTCGATCGCTTTAGTCTGGGCTTAAGCCCCAAAGCTCATAAAGAAGACCCTGGTCCTGGAGCAGGAATTGTAAAAGACCTTGGTCCACATATTATCGATCAGGCATTATATCTTTTTGGTATGCCGGATTCCATATTTGCTGATATACGAATAACCAGACCTACTTCAGTGGTGGATGATTGTTTCGAAATGCTCCTTTATTATCCTACTATGAGGGTAAGATTGAAAGCAGGATATATTGTAAAAGAAGTATTGCCTTCCTATATAGTTCATGGCAAAAAAGGATCTTTTGTAAAGAATAGAGCCGATGTTCAAGAGCCTAAGTTATTACTCAACGAAAAACCAAATCTTACCGATTGGGGCACTGAACCTGAAACTGAGAAAGGTATTTTAAACTTAGACGATAATGGAACAACAGAAAGAAATACTGTTCCCACTTTACAAGGCAACTACTATCATTTTTACAATGGAGTATATCAGTCCATTGCAAACAACACCCCTCCAGTAGTTTCTGCTGAGGAGGGTATTAACGTTATGAAAATTATAGAAGCTTCTTTTCAATCAAGTAAAGAAAGGAAAGTAATTGACCTTTAGTTTAAAGAAAGAGATAGTGGGTTAGAAAAAAAGAATTAGATATGATGATAGAAATGTTGAAAGCCAAAATTCACCGCGTTACAGTTACGCAGGCTGAATTAAATTACATTGGGTCTATTACAATAGATCAGGATTTACTGGATGCAGCTGGAATCAGAGTGCATGAAAAAGTATCCATTGTAGATGTAAACAATGGCGAAAGATTCGAAACCTATACTATTGCTGGAGAAAGAGGTTCTGGTACAATCTGTTTAAATGGAGCAGCTGCACGTAAAGTTCAGGTGGGCGACATCATCATCATTATAGCTTACTGCTATCTTACAAATGAACAAGCAGATACCCATAAACCAACGATTATCTTTCCCGTAAACAATCAATTAGTAAAGTAATAATCACATTGCTCAAATAGCTAATCGCTTGCGATTCTCTGTGTTCTCTGTATTTGTGTTACCCATCTCTTTTGGAGAGGGGCAGGGGTGAGGCTGTTGTGTTACTCCGTGCCACCGTGTCTCTGTGGTTCAATGTATTTGTATTTAAAATACGCAGTGTCTTTTTGGTTCAATGTATTCACCTTAAACTATTAGGAGTTACACACAAGGATCCAGTCTACAATATCTTCTATAAATATTCTCGTATTGCGGTATGATATTGCTGATATCAAATCTTTCTGCCTGTTTAAATGCGGCATCTTTCATTTCTTCCAGCTTGTTATCATTTTGTAGAATTTCTATAGCATAAGCTGCCATACTTTCTACATCACCTACATTGGCCATATATCCATTTACACCATGTTCTATTATCTCTGGCAAACCTCCTGCATTACTGCTGATTACTAAAGAACGCGAGGCCATTGCTTCCAGCGCAGAAAGACCAAAGCTTTCATATTCACTTGGTAGTAAAAAGATATCGCTTACCGCCATTATCTCTTCCATCTGCTCTTGCTTACCCACAAATCGTACATTGTCTTGAATGTTCAGATGTCTGCATAGTTCTTCTATACTATGGCGCTCTGGACCATCACCTACCATCAGTAACTTAGAAGGAATTTCTTTGTTAATCAAAGCAAATATTTTCACCACATCGTCCACTCTTTTTACCTTTCTGAAGTTGGAGGCATGAAGTAATATTTTCTCTCCATCGGGTGCCAGCACTTTCTTGAAGGCATCAAATGGTTTCTTGTCAAACCTTTTTACATCTACAAAATTGTGGACTACATCTATATCTTTAGTAATAGCAAAGTTCTTATATGTTTCATCCTTCAGGTTCTGCGAAACAGCCGTAATCGTATCACTCTCATTAATCGAAAAAGTAACTACAGGCTCGTATGTTTTATCTCTTCCTACCAGCGTAATGTCCGTTCCATGTAGTGTAGTAATAATGGGTATGTTCCTATTAATTTTCGATTTAATAATCTGCTTTGCCATATAGGCTGCAGATGCATGGGGTATAGCATAGTGTACATGCAAAAGATCCAGATCATGGTTTATTATTACATCCACCATCGTACTCGCAAGGGCAACTTCATAAGGTGGATAATCAAAAAGAGGATAGGTAGGTACCCTTACCTCATGATAAAATATATTGGCATTAAAAGCATTCAGTCTTACTGGTTGCTGATAAGTAATAAAATGTACCTGATGATCTTTGTCGGCAAGTGCTTTTCCCAGTTCGGTAGCCAGAACACCACTACCACCAAATGTTGGATAGCAAACAATCCCTATTCTCATATTCAACCTCTTTATTAAAGCAGCGAAGTAACAAATATTTAAATGAAACTTTATAAATACAATATTAATGGTACATTAATTGCTAAATTGTTCAATTGTTATATGGTTCAATAGCAAAATGGTTAGATACTGCTTTACTTCATTAAATTGTTACTATTCTCTCATCACTTAATTATATTGATCAATTTAAAAAAAGACCATTTAACAATCCAACAATTCAACTATTCAACAATATAACAATTCATCAACTCAACCATTTAACCATTAAACAATACAGCAGTTTAACCATTCTACATTCAAAATTTAACATTCAAAAAACTATATTTAAATGTCAAATTTCCGTTAACGGTACTTTCAATTAATCAAACCCCTACTTTTGCAGCTCGAAAAAATAACAAAAGCTATTATGGCGGATTTAAAATTACAACGCAATTTCGGGATTGCCGCTCACATTGATGCTGGTAAAACCACTACTACCGAACGTATTTTACGTTATACCGGTATGATTCATAAAATAGGTGAAGTACACGATGGTGCTGCTACTACCGACTGGATGGAGCAAGAAAAAGAAAGAGGTATTACTATTACCTCTGCAGCAGTAAGCTGTCAGTGGAAATTCCCTACTACTAAGGGAGTTGCTAATGCAAGTACTAAAGATTACTACTTTAATATTATTGATACTCCAGGACACGTGGATTTTACCATCGAGGTAGAACGTTCTATGCGTGTATTGGATGGTTTGATCGCTTTGTTCTCTGCCGTGGATGGTGTTGAGCCTCAATCAGAAACAGTTTGGCGTCAGGCTAACCGTTACAAAGTTCCTCGTATCGGTTTCGTAAATAAAATGGACCGTTCTGGTGCCGATTTTTTAATGGTGGTAAACCAGATCAGAGAAATGTTAGGTGCTAAAGCCGTGCCTTTACAGATACCTATCGGTGCTGAAGATGACTTCAAAGGAGTTGTCGATTTAATTAAAATGAAAGGTATTATCTGGCATATGGAAACAGAAGGTATGACCTTCGATGAAATTCCAGTACCAGAAGATATGTTGGAAGAAGCTAACCTTTGGAGAGCTAATCTGGTAGAAGCAGTTGCTGAATACGATGATAATCTGATGGAAAAATTCTTCGAAGATCCTAATAGCATCACGGAAGATGAAATGCACGAAGCAATCCGTAAGGCTTGTATCGATCTTAGCATCGTTCCTATGATGTGTGGTTCTTCTTTCAAAAACAAAGGTGTTCAAACCGCTCTTGATGCAGTTTGTCGTTACCTGCCTTCTCCAATTGATGTAGAAGATATTTCTGGTATCAATCCTGATACAGGTGAAACCGTTACAAGAGCTCCAAATGCAAAAGAACCTTTTGCAGCATTGGCTTTCAAAATCATGACCGATCCTTTCGTAGGTCGTCTGGCATTCTTCCGTTGCTATAGCGGTCACTTAGATGCTGGTTCTTACGTGTTAAACGTTCGTTCTGGTAAAAAAGAACGTATCAGCCGTATCATGAAGATGTTTGCTAACAAACAGAACCCAGTTGATTTCATCGAAGCTGGTGATATCGCTGCTGCGGTTGGTTTCAAAGAAATTAAAACAGGAGATACTTTATGTGATGAGAAATTCCCTATCACATTAGAAAATATGTTCATTCCAGAACCAGTTATCGCAATTGCTGTTGAGCCTAAAACGCAGGCAGACGTTGAGAAAATGGGTATGGCTATCGCTAAGTTAGTAGAAGAAGATCCTACATTGCGTGTAAATACCGATGAAGATACTGGTCAGACTATCTTACGTGGTATGGGTGAACTTCACCTCGAAATCATCATCGACCGTTTACGTCGTGAGTTTAAGGTAGAAGTTAACCAGGGTGCTCCAATGGTGGCTTACAAAGAGTGCTTTGGTACTACCGTAACACACCGTGAAGTATTGAAAAAACAATCTGGTGGTCGTGGTAAATTCGCCGATATCCAGTTCGATCTTGGTCCTGCTGATGAAGAGTGGATTAAGGAAAATGAAGGAAAGAGCTTCCAGTTTGTAAATGATATTCATGGTGGTTCTGTTCCTAAAGAATTCCACGCAGCTATTCAAAAAGGTTTCGAAACCGCTATGACTACTGGTATTTTAGCTGGTTACCCGGTTAATAACATGAAAGTAAGAATTTTCGATGGTAGCTACCACGATGTGGATAGTGATGCCATGAGCTTCGAGCTTTGTGCTAAAGGCGGTTACCGTGAAGCTGGACGTAAGGCTAAACCAACCTTGTTGGAGCCTATCATGAAAGTAGAAGTACTTACCCCAGATCAGTACATGGGAGATGTTACTGGTGATTTAAACAGAAGAAGAGGTATGTTAGAAGGAATGGATAGCCGTGCTAACCTTCAGGTTATCAAAGCTAAAGTTCCATTAAGCGAAATGTTTGGTTATGTTACGCAATTGCGTTCATTATCTTCAGGTCGTGCAACTTCTACCATGGAGTTCTCTCATTACAATCAAGCTCCAAACAATATTTCTGAAGAAGTAATTGCTAAGAGCAAGGGTAAAGTGAAATTAGAAGATTAATATTCGTTTTCATAGTTTTATTTTTTTTACTGCGGATATCTCATCAGAGATGTCCGCAGTTTTTTTATGGATATAAAACCTCCAAATAAGGAATCCAATTTGTATTTGTATTCATTAGCAAATCAGCACATTATCGAATTATCAAATTAGTTTTGTATTCATTAGCACATCAGCACATTATCACATTAGCTAATTAGTGTTGTATTCATTATCAATTATCCATCATCCATTATCAATTAGATTTTGGGCGTTACCTTCGGCCGGGCCATTTTCTCCTATCTTTTTTTTGCTGTATATAACCAACAAAAAATTCAAAGCTCTTAGCAAAAAAAAGGATATTCCCCTATGGCCCTAACGCAACAACAAATACAAATACATCAACCCTCTTTGCGAGCGCAGCGAAGCAATCTGAGCCTTTCGCATACCTCAGACGATTGGCGCTCATCGTCAGACGTATAGTGCATATTCTTCAGAACCTCCTGTATTCAATCCTTAATCCGCTAATTCACAAATCCGAAAATCCGTTAATCTGTATTCTTTCCCCGCAAAGTGTACTTCTCCGCATACGCCAGACGATTGGCGCTCATCGTCAAACGTATAGTGCATACCCTTCAAAATCTCTTGTATTCAATTCTTAATCCGCTAATTCACTAATCCGCTAATTCGTTAATCTGTATTTCTCTTGTATTCAATTCATAATTCATAATTCCTAATTCTTAATTAGCATTCCTCCTACATCTTTTCTTTTACTTACATTAGCAACTTCTAATCAATAATTGCTCGGTAATTAATGCTCGCTCACACAAATGAATAAACTTATAACAAACGAATATTTTATACAATGGAAATCTATGCTCGAAATAGATATTCAAAAAGCATTTCAGGCAATTGAACAGATTAAATTAGAGCCCCATAGTTTTACTTTTTATACATCCGTTTCTGTAATGTCTTCTTCCCGAATAGAAGGAGAACAACTCGAGGTCGATAGCTATGTAAAACACAAGTTACTCAACATAGAATACTTGCCCGAATTAACCCAGAAACCAAACGATTTATATCAGGCATATCTCTTTGCAAATGAAAATAATCTGAATCAAAACAATTTCATTGCAGCACATAAACTAATAGCAGCACACCTTCTCCCCAATGTTCAACTGGGAGCTATCAGAAATACCGAAATGCTCGTAATGGAACATGCTACAGGCAGAATTCAATACGAGGCAGCACCTTTATCTATGGTAAGCAAATGCTACAGTCAACTCTGGCAGGAAATAGAGGAATTAATAAAACAAGAATTAACCATAGAAGAAGTGTTTTATTATGCTTCTTTTATACATATGGCCTTTGTAAACATTCATCCATTTAGCGATGGCAATGGAAGAATTGCACGTCTGTTGGAGAAATGGTTTTTAGCAGAAAAGCTGGGTAAATTAGCTTGGTTTATTAAATCAGAAGTATACTATTACGAAAATGTAAGCGACTATTATAAAAACCTGGCAAGACAAGGCATGTTCTACGAATCACTCGATTATCAAAAATCAATCCCCTTTTTATTAATGCTTCCCAAAGCAATAAGCTTTGTATAAAATTAGTTCAAGTATTCTATATGTTTACTACTCCTATACAGTACTTAAATAATCTACTTTAATCACTTGTACTATACAGCTTAAGTTTTAAAGTACATTGACAATTAATTGCTAATTTACCTATCACATTCTATTTTGTTGGTAGATGATTTTACTTTTAACCTTGATGATTTAGTATTTAACCTAGAATATTTAGGTTTATGTCATTCGCATTTAGGTTTGTTGATTTCGGATTTTACTTCTTGTCAATCTTATTTGATTTTTTTTGATTCGCAATTAGGTATGTTTGATGAATAGAATGCTTTTTTTGATTCTTATTTCGGTTTGTTCGATTCGTATTTGGATTTGTTTGAATCGCCATTAGGTTTGGAGGGAGAACAGTTTAAGGAGTTCAAGGTTTCAAAAGTTCAAGGTAGAACAGTTAAATATTGTTGAAGAAGTTCCAGAATAAATGCAAAAAACTCGTCAAATGATTTTGAATATCTTTTGACGAGTTTTTATTTAATGGATTAGTCCTTATTATTTGGAATTCTATTTTAGTTTGTGGTTGGTGAATTTGATGTTTACTATAACCTTGCTTGCTGGGTTATTTGCTCCATCTATACTCTTAGCATATTTCTTTACTGTTTTTGATAAACTAACCAATCCAGTAATTGGGGCATACAATTCTACATTGCGTGACTGAACGTCCTTCTGCAATTGTTTTAAACTGTCGTTTACGCCTTTATTAAGCGGTTCCAAACTGTTGACGTAAAGATTCAGTGCTACTACTGTTAAATCGGCTTCTTTTGGCTTGTAAAGCGGCTCAGCTGCTACAAAAGCTATTTGTTTTTCGAGATTAGATTTTCTACTATCAAAACTCATCTGACTAACACTATTCGTTTTTGATGGATCTGGAATAGGATCGCCTGCTTTTGGAACAGGAGGGGTTGGTAAAGGTTTTATTCTTTTGCCTTCTACTTTATCTTTAAAACTTACCATGCTTTTCTGAGCTGCTGGTGTAGCACCACAACTACCGAATGAATTGCAAATACGGGTTGATAATTTACTCATACCATTGTAAGCATCATTGCGAGAGATGACTGCTTTTTTGTAGATTACTGACCCAGAATTAACCGCTTTCATTGCGTTCTCGCAGGTTAGTTTTTTTGTAACTAAAGCATCTGCAGCAATTAATGGATTAGAAGGATCGTACTTGCTGTCGAGCACAGCGATTGAGGAATTCATTACACCTAAATTTGCGACGTTTTTAGCGTGGCCTGTTTCAGATACTGACTTTGACATAAAGAGCAATTTAACGAACAGTGATATAGTTCGGAATGCGAAGTTGGGCTAATAGTTTCATGCTTGAACAATAAGGTATTGCACATATTCTGCACAATTGCTTTATTGCTTCGGGGTTTAAGGAGTTCAAGGTTCAATAAGTTCAAGGTTAGTACGGTTTAAAGAGTTCAATGTTTAAGAGGTTCAAGATAGAACAGTTTAATGCAATTTGTAGTTGAACTGTATGCCCTGAAAGGGCAAAATCTATTAGGGATGGGTGCAGCCCATCACAAATGAATAGAAGCATGAACCACCAAGCCCTGCAAGGGCGATAGAGTTGATTTGAATAGCTTTTTTTAAAGATTTAATTTGTAAGGGTAGTGGGAAATTTGTAAATATGAGGAACAATACATTTTGAAAGTTTGAAAATGTAGATTGTAAATAAAAGAAGACTTAACAGCGACATGGTTTGGCGTAGAGATGATTGAAATTTGCTGTATAAATAAAATACAGAAATGGTAAATATCATAGACAATTTAAAGACTTTACAAGAAAGTATACAAGTTCAACACAATGCAATAACAAAACTTGAAGCTGGTGAAATATTTGTTGATAAATGTGAATATATGAACCATTACAATCTGTTTGTGACAAAATATAACGCTTATCCTCATACTATTAATCTGACTGAAATAAGTGGAGCTAAAGCTAATGAATGGTTTTTGGAAAATTATTCATTAGCAATAAAAGACTATCACTTTAATATAATAGAGACAAAACGATTGAAGGATCCTTGTTTGAGCGAAGTATTTTACTTTATAGATAAAGATCTGATAGTAAACATTCATGCGTCTGCAAGTATTGTAAGATTTGTATTTAGAGATACAGCAATTGATATTGTAAAAGATATTTATACCAATATAAGAAAGTTGAAGAAACGCAACAAAAAGAGTGACCCTAAAATATCGTTATTGATTAATACTTTCAATGGAATAGAAACTAAGAGTTTGAGAATAAAGAAGCCTAAATTGAGTATTGAAGATAATTATAATGATGATTTTAAAGAAATACATAGTGCCATTTTGAAACGGCTAAAGCAGAAAAATGATAAAGGATTGATACTGTTGCACGGTAAGCCTGGTACAGGTAAGACTTCTTATATACGCTATTTGATAAGTATGGTAAATAAGAAAGTAATTTTTCTACCCCCTAATATGGCAAGTGCCATTACTAACCCTGATTTGATAAAAATACTAATTGAAAATACCAATTCCATTTTTATTATAGAAGATGCTGAAAACATTGTTATAGATAGAGAGAAAAATGGGCATTCTCCAGTATCTGCATTGCTGAATATATCGGATGGATTATTGTCTGATTGTTTGAATATACAAATTGTATGTTCTTTTAATACGGATATATCGAAAGTGGATAGTGCATTGATGCGCAAGGGAAGAATGATAGCTAAGTATGAATTTAAAGAACTGGAAATACATAAGGCACAAACATTATCGAACAAGCTTTCGTTTAAGACTATTATTAGTAAGCCAATGACATTGACGGAGATATATAACCAAGAGGAGATGAGTTTTGTAGTGAAGAAAGAAAGGGTGGCCATAGGGTTTAGAAGGGATATAGCTTAATACAAATTTGAAAATTCGGGAATTTGAAAATTTGAAAATGAATACAAATTGAAATATGGAAAATATATTTGAAAATATGTCAGAAAGAAATAAAAGGATGACCTTTTTATTTAAAACAAAGATTGACAGGAGGAAAGCTGAAATACAAAATATAAGGGCACTGAATGCAAGGCTACAAAAGGAGGAAGAAAGGATTAGGGTTGTTGCAGATGGATTCTATAAATTGCTGGATAAACAAAAGGCTGAAAAGGTGATTGATGATTATAATTTGTTTGTAAGTTTGGAGTTGTTTAGCAACAAAGAAGATTGTAATAGTAGGCATGGGGTGGAGGATGGTGAACCATTTATGGAGGATAAATATTTTACCACCTTGTTTGAACCAGGAACTGATGAGTGTTTTTATAAAGATGACTGGAATGAGTGGAAAGATGCCATTCCATTTGAAGGAGAGAGGATGTGTTATACTATGCATTATTTGATTGACCATTGCCATCTTAGCTGGCATGACTTATTGGATATTGATGATATATGGATAGAGTTGAAAGTAGATTATCAGTTTATGGTTAATGTACCTAAAAAAACTTCTCGGTAATGAATTGTTTGACTCCTTTGGAGTTGTGAGAAAATGTTCTTCTGCTTTCTATAAATAGGTGACCTTTTCAAGGTTGGGAATGAGTTGAATTTTTTCATTATTGATGTGAAGTAAGTTGGATTAATATGAGTAAGCATGGAGATAGTAATATACATTTGTGCCTACAATGAGCAATTTCTTGTTAGAAATTTAAAATATATTTAAATAAAAATGACACTATGGCAAATCTAGATATTGAAAGTTTATTAGAACAAGTAAACATAATTATTAAAAAATATGAAGAAACAGAAATGATAACAGGTGAAAAATTCAATATATTTGAGATACTTGGTTTGAGTACTAATGAAACAAGGGCTCATTCTGCTTTTATTGGATCTTTACTTAATCCGAAAGGACATCATGGAGTTGGTAATAAATTTTTAGAACTCTTTTTAAAAGAGATAGGGTTTGAGAAATTAGATATAAACAGTACTTATATTGAAATTGAAAAAAATATTGGAGCAATCCCTAAAGATTACGAATCTGGTGGCAGAATAGACTTAGTTCTTTTTGATAAAAATAAAAATGCTGTATTTATTGAAAATAAAATATATGCTGGTGACCAACATAAACAATTATATAGATACTTTCAATATTCAGAGAGAGAAAAAAAAGAACGTAAAATTATATATCTAAATTTAGACGGACATGAACCCTCATCAAATAGTTTAATTGGAGATAACATAACACTTGAAAAAAATACACACTTTGAAATTATAAGTTATAAAGAAAACATATTAAACTGGCTGAATGAATGTATAGATAATACTGATGATAAACGTCAATTGGTAAAACAGGCATTAAAACACTACAAAACATTAATTGAAAATTTAACAGGTAAATCAAATAATAAAAAAATGGAAAATGAAATAAAAGAGTTACTCAAAAGTGAAGATAATTTTATGAGTGCTAAAGCAATAAAAGATTTGTATGATAAAACAAGGCAAGATATATATAATAATTTTTGGAATGAAATCAGAAAACAGGGGTCGTCAAGTCAAAAAAAAACTTGGAATGAATTGAATATTGTATTTCAAATAGGAGAAGATACTGATGGATTCTTTTTTTATTTTGATTTAAATGATATAAACGGGAAAAGGATAAATATAGATATACAGAACCCTCTGCATAACAAATTAATTAAAATAATTTATCATGTTGATAATAAATATAAGAACAATACACCACATTTAGGTTGGAAGTACCCAACAAATTCTGTTAGAAGATTCTTTGAACTTAATGATAAAACAATGTATAGTCTATCCATCGATGTCAACCGAAAAGGATATGTAGAAGAATTATTAAAAGAAGGAGAAGAAGATTGGAGAAAATTTGAGAGTATTTTAATGGAGTTTGATGAAACAGGAGTTTAAAATAATTGAGTTTGTATAAATGAAAAGTCCGGCTTATCTATTAAGTCGGACTTTTTTTATGCTTTATTGAAAAAGTATTTCAGCGTGTCATAGTTTGGCTGAGGGAGCTTTTAGCTTTGTTTTATTAATAACGTAAAACAATTAATTATGGCACTTTTCAAGGCAACAGTAAAGACAGCGAAATGGACAAACAACATTCGGCTGGAGAAAGGAATGAGTGTAGATTTCTCTTCTAACTATCCTAATCCGTTATCTACCAATGGAGGTAAAGATGTAGTGGAAGCATTTATGCGTAAGTATGGCATAGACCTTAATAAAGCTTCTGCAGTTTCAGACTCCTGGATAAAAATAGAAAAAGTAAGCTAATATTATTCACTCCATAAAAACAAAAATATGTTACACAGATTATTAGTTAAGCAATACATGAAATTTCTTACGAATACAACCATTGGGAAAATCTTTAATTTCTTTGGTAAGCTATTCTTTGGTAAGATAACCTTTGTTACAGGCTATGCACCTAATGGGAAAGAATGTTATAAAACAACCACCTCTAGGAGATTGGACAAACTATTCGTTGTATTAAAAGAAACCGGCTATACAGATTTGGAGGAGCATACAGATATTGATAGTGTGGAAAATACCTTGAGAAGCTTGGCAACTAAACGAAGAAGTAATAGCTAGCTATTAAAATTTTATAGTAGGCGGAGGGCTGTATAGAAGTATTACAGCCTTTCAGGCCTTTTGATATGATTTAAATGTATGTCTTGTACAATGGGCCTCACCCATTGCTTGAATATTAATCCCTTTCAGGGCTATACTTTCAGCTTATCCAGCATTAGATATTTGATTAAGTATTTTGGAGCGACATATATTGGCGGAGTAAAGGGATAGCTTTGAGTTAAAATACAGTGTATGGAAAGTTTAATAAATACAATAGATAAATTGGTTTCTGAAATGAGTGAAGCTGAACATAAGTTTTATACTAATTTTTTTTTAGACGTTCTGGATATTGGTTTAGCAATGGAACTGGAAAGTGTTTTGGATAAAGAAATAGAAGCTATCTTTTGTAAAGCATTGGGTGGTAAACAATTAATGACCATTGAATACAAAACTAATTATCGTATAAAAATTAAATTAGGGGATTACTACGGTCGTAGAGAAATTGATGTAATACCCTATAAATTAGTTGATGGAAAAGAAGTAATAGGTAGTGCAGATGATATTGCTATTTTGCCCATTAGTGATGCGTTGAAAAAATTATACCCTGATAGAAATAGATTTACGGATAAATTGCTTACACTAATACCGAAATCTGATCCGTACAACTATCATCCAAGTTTATATCCTTTCAAAAGCAGTTTTACAGATGTGTTACTTAAACTTGTACCGAATCCTTACTTTAAACAACCTAAATTGTATCCTTACCAGTGTAACTTAGCCCATTTGTTTTTTACAACAAATTCTACTATAAATTCATACAACAATTATAATCCACTTATCATGTTTGTATATAGGAAACAATGGGCAAATGATATTGTAAAAGAATTAAATGAAGTGATTGCATTAGTGAAAAAAGGAGCTGAATAGGGTTTGAAATGATTTAAATAGGTATTTTATTATTATACTATTCAAAGCGACATAGTATGGCAGAATAGTAAATGAATTTTGATGTTGAAATAAATAAAACAATATGAAACATTCGTTTACAGCAATTGATTTTGAAACTGCTAATAGCAAAAGATCGAGTATCTGTAGTATTGGTCTTGTAAGAGTGGTGGATAACGAAATAGTATATGAGTTCTCGACTTTAGTTCAGCCTCCCAATAACTTATACTGGGAGAAGCTAACAGAGATACATGGCATAAAAGCGCAAGACACTTTGAATGCTCCAAGTTTTGATAAAGTGTGGATGCAAGTAGTGCCATATATACATGAGCAACATGTGGTAGCTCATTGTGGATTTACATTTGATTTTAATTGCTTGGAACAAGTGTTAGAATTCTATGAAATACCAAGACCTATATATGAGAAACATTGTACCCATAAACTTTATAATGCTAAGCTAGATGTGCTTTGTGATCGATATGGAATACCATTAATCCATCATGACGCTTTGAGTGATGCAAGAGCCTGTGCAGCGTTATTTAAAATGCACCTGAACAAAATTTAAATATTATTCTGTTGGTTGAGTCA